>CAYVEI010000022.1:16385-38827 GCA_964450515.1 uncultured Terrimonas sp.
TAATGGCGCTTGCAGTGCGCCAGGCGGTAATGAAAACGGCGGCGGCACAAGCTGTACAGCAAACCTCCTTGGCTGCCTGGCATGATGCGGCAATAAAGGAGTTCGTGCAAAACGAAAAAGGATTTCTCGCAAATATTACGGTTATAGCTTCTCCGATAGACACGATTGCTGCTTTTTCGGAGCATGAAGCGCCTGATAATATTGCCCGGCTGGGTTTTGCTATTGCACATCTGCTCAATGCCACTGTCCCTCCTGTTCCGGGTTTAACGGAACGGGAGGCGGCTACGGCAAAAAACATTGCCGGGGCATTGCAACGGGCAAAGCGTCCGGTAGTCATCAGCGGTACTTCCTGCTACAATGAAGGGATCATTAAAGCGGCATTCAATATCAGCCTGTCGTTAAACCAGCCTGACAGAAAAGCCGGTATAGCTTATGTGCTTCCCGAATGCAACAGCATGGGACTTGCCATGATGAAAGCGCCGCCTTTTGAAACTGCTATGCAAAGAGTGAAAGCGGAAAACAATTGCACGGCCGTTATACTGGAAAATGACCTGTACAGGTACATGCCGGAAAACAGGGCCGATGACTTCATTACGCATTGCGGTAACCTTATTGTGCTGGATATGCTGCATAACCGCACTACCGCGCAGGCACAGGTGCTGATACCTGCCGCTTCTTTTGCCGAAGCAGACGGCACGCTGGTGAACAATGAAGGAAGGGCTCAGCATTTTTACCAGGTATATATGCCGGCCAATGACCGTATAAAAGAAAGCTGGAAATGGCTGGGGAACATTAAAAACATAAAAGCAACCATCACCAACGGGTTGCAGCATCACCCGGATGAATGGCTGGCAGCATTAGAAACTGCCCTGCCCCAGTTTGAAAACATCACCAAGGTAACGCCCCCGCATAATTTCCGTATCAACGGGCAGCCTGTGCCGCGGGAACCGCACCGGTATAGCGGGCGTACGGCAATGCTGGCCAATATTGCGGTAAGCGAACCCCGTCCCCTCCAGGATAATGATTCCCCGCTTACCTATACCATGGAAGGCTATCCCGGACTACCGCCCGCATCCATGACACCTTATTTCTGGGCGCCCGGCTGGAACTCCGGCCAGGCGGTTAATAAATACCAGGCAGAACCGGGTGGTGAGCTGAAGGAGCAGGATCAGCAGGTATGTTTGTTTCCACGGAAAGGACAGGAAAATTTTCATTTTTTTAAAGACAGCCCCGAAGCATTTGCCTCCCGGCAGGGTAAGTACCTGCTGCTGCCGCAATACCAGCTTTTTGGCTCAGGTGAATTGAGCATTTACAGCACGGAGATAGAAGAGCTGGTTCCGCAGGCATGCATCATTTTATCAGCAAAAGATGCCGCAGATTTAGGTGTGGTAAACGGTGCGCCTGTTACTATAGAAAAAAATGATCTCCGCTATACCTTACCCCTGAAAATTCACGATGAACTATGCAGCGGTATTATCCTGGCGCCTGTTGGCTACCGGGGAATACCGGCCTTACCATGGGGTGCATGGGTTAAAATTATGGTATGAGCGTTATGCAACATATATGGATCGTAATTGGCGTACTGTTCGCACTGCTCAATATTGCCGCCGGGCTAATTTGGGTGGAGCGCCGGCTGCTGGCATTGTGGCAGGACAGGCTGGGACCCAACCGTGCCGGCCCGCTGGGACTATTCATTGTGCTGGCCGATACGCTGAAGTTGTTTTTTAAGGAAGACTGGATACCGCCTTTTGCCGATAAATGGATATTTATTACAGCGCCTGCCATTGTTGTGGGAAGCGTGCTGCTGAGCTTTGTGATCATTCCCTTTGCTCCCGGTATTGTTGTGGCCGATTTGAATATCGGGCTGCTGTTTTTTCTTGCCATGTCTTCTCTGGGTGTATACAGCATTGTATTGGGCGGCTGGGCATCCAATAATAAGTATGCCCTGTTAGGCGCCCTGCGCGGCGCTTCACAAATGATAGCGTATGAAGTATTTATGGGTTTGTCGCTGATGGGCGTGGTAATGCTCACCGGATCTTTTAATATGGGCGCTATTGTAGAAGCACAGAAAGACATGTGGTTTATTGTAACCCAGCCGGTTGGGTTCTTCGTGTTTTTTATTGCCGGTATTGCCGAAACACATCGCCTGCCTTTTGATATTCCCGAAGCTGAAAGTGAATTGATTGCAGGCTATCATGCCGAATATTCAGGCATGAAGTTCGGTATGTTTTTTATTGGCGAATACCTGGGTATTACACTCATCTCTGCCATGATGGTAGCCTTGTTTTTCGGGGGATGGCTGGGACCTGCATTTCTTCCGCCATTGGCATGGTTTGCACTAAAAACATTTTTCTTTATCGGCGTGTTCATATTGCTGAGGGCTTCACTGCCCCGTCCGCGCTATGACCAGTTGATTGAATATGGATGGAAGATATTGCTGCCGGTTGTGCTGGCCAACCTGATGATCACCGGCGCCATTGCTTTGTGGGTGCGGGGAGACTAATGTGAAAATGTGAGCAATTTGAAAGTATGCTAATTTGAAAATGAGGAAGGGATTGCAAGTTGCAGGGTAGGGAAAGCCTCATAGGTTTAGGCATAAGAGGAGAGAAAGATGCTTTAGTCATAATATAAAATAGTCCTCCGGGGTGTTGCAAAACATTCTTCCGGGAGGCGGAGTAAGTCTTATGTTTAGTAATCTTAGAACAATGTGGCTGGTTTTTTTACACCTGTTTCGCAAAAAAGAAACCATTCAGTATCCCGAAGAAAAGATAAAGCTGCATCCGCGGTGGCGTGGCCGTATTGTGCTAACAAAAGACCCGGATGGTGGCGAACGGTGTGTGGGCTGTTATTTGTGCGCCGCAGCCTGCCCGGTAGATTGTATTGCACTGCAGGCAACAGAAGATGAAAATGGCCGCCGGTACCCCGAATTCTTCCGCATCAATTTTTCGAGATGTATTTTTTGCGGCTATTGTGAAGAAGCCTGTCCAACCTATGCCATACAGCTTATTCCTGATTTTGAAATGGGCGAATATAACCGGCAAAACCTGGTATTCGAAAAAGAAGACCTTTTGATCAATAGCGAGGGGAAATACCCCGGGTATAATTTTTATAAAGTGGCGGGAATGGATGCCGGGGTTAAGGCAAAAGGAAAAGGTGATAATGAAGAGATTCCGGTAGACACCAAAAGCTTATTACCATAAATGCAGTAACAACTATTTGCAAAAAAATGAACCTGCTGTTTTACATATCATCCTTTGTGGCTGTTGCGGCAACCATTTTGGCCATCACCCGCTTTCACCCGGTACATGCTTTGCTGTACCTCGTGGTTTCTTTTCTTGCAGCCGCATTGATCTTTTTATCCCTTGGATCGCCCTTTATAGCGGTGATGGAAGTGATTGTGTATGCAGGGGCCATTATCGTACTGTTCATTTTTGTGGTGATGATGCTTAACCTCGGTAAAGACACCGCTTTGCAGGAAAAAAACTGGCTTCGTCCCAAAGTATGGATAGGGCCTTCGTTGCTGGTATTGATATTACTGGTTGAAATGATTGTGCTGCTGCTTACAGCAGAAGATACCGCAATGCACGTTACAGTGGTTGATCCCCGTAAAGTATCACTCGCTTTGTTTGGTGAATACATTATTGCGCTGGAGCTGGCGGGTTTCCTGCTCATGGCGGGTATTGTAGGCGCAGCACATATAGGAAAGCAAAAGAAAAAGCAGCTTCACCGGTTTTTGCAGAACGAGACGCTATAGAGTGTGGAAATGTGAGCATGGAACCAGATAGAATGGCTGAAGCGCCCATGAGCTGGACACAAACTATAAACTATAAACCATAAATGCCCCCTTTTAATGCACATACCGTTTTAATTGTTTCCGCAATACTTTTTGTATTGGGATTGGTTGGCGTGCTTACAAGAAAGAATGTGATTTTTATGCTTATATCGGTAGAGATCATGTTAAATGCAGCAGGACTGGCTTTTGTGGCAGCAGGAGCAAGGTGGCAGCAGCCAGACGGGCAGGTGATGTTCCTGTTCATACTGGCTATGGCTGCCGCCGAAGTCTCGATAGGGCTGGCATTGGTACTGCAGATATATCACCAGAATAAAAGCCTGGATGTGGGAAATATAACGGCATTAAAAGATGAGCCTTTGCATGAAGAAGTATAAACATAAAATGACTTAAGCAATAAACGGATATTGTATGAAGTACCGGTTTTTCATTTAATTCAATAACGGGCTATTTTATGCACCAGTATTTATATCTTATACCTGCACTGCCATTGCTCGGGTTCCTCGTTTTATCCGTTGCCGGAAGGCATTTGCATAAAACGGTTATAGCATGGATAGGCGCCGGTACAGTATGCGCATCGGCACTGATTACCATTGTACTGGGCATTGAATTTTTCCAGAATGCTCCTGCTTCAGGAACCTATACACAATTATTATGGAGCTGGTTCAGCGCCGGCAGGTTATCTGTTTCCGTTAGCCTTGCTGTTGATGCGCTAACACTGGTATTTATATTCGTCATCACCTTTATAGGAGCGCTCATTCATATTTATTCTACGGCTTTTATGCGTAAAGACCGCGACTATGCCCGTTTCTTCGCCTCTATGAATTTGTTTGTATGCTCCATGCTGGTGCTGGTAATGGCCGATAACCTGGTGCTGCTGTACCTGGGATGGGAAGGCGTGGGTTTGTGCAGCTACCTGCTCATTGGTTTCTGGTATGAAACGCCCGCCAACTGCCATGCTGCAAATAAGGCTTTCTATATTACGCGTATTGGCGATACCGCTATGATAATCGGCTTGTTTTTACTGTTCAGGGAGCTGGGTACATTGCATATTCCTTCCATTCTTAACCAGGCGCCAAAACATTTTGAAACGGGAGATACAACGATCACCCTTATTGCGCTCTTATTGCTGGCGGGCGGAATGGGTAAATCGGCGCAACTGCCCCTGCAAACCTGGCTGCCCGATGCCATGGCCGGTCCTTCGCCGGTGAGCGCTTTGATCCATGCCGCTACCATGGTAACCGCCGGCGTTTATCTTATTGCGCGGATGCATACCCTGTTTACACTTTCGCCGGTATCTATGAGCATTGTTGCTGTTATAGGGGCTGTTACCCTTTTTGTAGCAGGCTGCAGCGCCATGGTACAAACAGATATCAAACGGATACTGGCTTATTCTACTATCAGTCAAATCGGGTATATGTTCCTTGCTCTGGGCGTAGGCGCATGGGGTGCCGCCATCTTTCATTTTTTTACCCATGCCTTTTTTAAAGCCCTGTTATTCCTGGCTGCAGGAGCGGTAATAGAAGCCCTGCACCATGAGCATAACATTTTTAAAATGGGAGGACTGAAGAACAGCATGCGGGTTGTATTTCTTACTTTCCTGGCCGGCGCTGCATCGCTGGCCGCACTACCATTGGTAACGGCCGGGTTTTTCAGTAAGGATCCTATATTATGGTATGCCTGGAGTGCCGGAAATGGCAATACGTTTTTATGGATATTGGCCATTGCCGGTGCTTTTATTACCGCTTTTTACAGCACACGGCTGATGCTGGTTGTTTTTTGGGGTGAAAGAAAGACGCCCGTTGGCGAACGCACAGGAAAGTGGATGACAGCGCCGCTTATTATATTGGCCATCGCTTCGGTTGCGGCAGGCTGGATAGAATGGCCGCACAACCTTATTCATTTTACCTTGTTTTCAGACCACTTGCAGCAAGTATTACCCGCGGTTGTTTTAAAACAAGGAATTCCTTCCGAATTTATTTTCCAGGGTATAGCGGTGCTTGCAACGTTTGCGGGACTGTATACCGGTTATGTTTTGTATTACAGCAACAAAATGATACTGGAAGGCTGGCGGCGATCTGCAGCAATGCAGGCGGTGAGAAACTTTTTGCTGAAAGGGTGGGAGTTTGATGCACTGTACAATACCTTATTTGTGCAGCCTTTCCTATTCCTTACCCGCATCAACAAAAAAGATGTATTTGACCGGCTGTATAATGGTATTGCCCAGGCTAATATTAGTATAAACCGCCTGCTGTCGCTTACGCAAAACGGGTCGCTGCGATGGTATATAGCCGGCGTGCTGCTGGGCATCTTATTCATTATAACCATGCAATTATTATGATACTGGCAGAACTTATAGCCATATTACTTATTGGCGGACTGCTGTGCTGGCTGCTGGCACGGTGGAACAGCGCGTTGCCTAAATGGATCGCTTTACTTTCTGCTATTGGCGGGCTGCTGCTTACCCTGTTGCTCTGCTGGCAATATAAAAATGGAGCACAGAACGGCAGCGAATGGTTCATCAATTACCAGGTTAGCTGGATCCCTTCTTTCGGTATCAGCTTTCACCTGGCTTTAGACGGCTTAAGCCTGGTGCTGCTGCTGTTAACTTTTTTCCTGGGTATTGTGGCAGTGCTTTGTTCCTGGAATGAGATCAAAGAAAAGCAGGGCTTTTATTTTTTCAACCTGCTGTGGACACTTGCCGGCATTTGCGGTGTATTTGTAGCAATGGATCTTTTTCTTTTCTATTTTTTCTGGGAAGTGATGCTGGTGCCCATGTATTTTTTGATTGCCATATGGGGTGATGCCAACCGGCGCTATGCATCCTTTAAATTTTTCATCTTCACCCAGGCCGGTGGCTTACTGATGCTGCTGGCCATACTGGCTTTGTACTTTATTCATGCGCAGCAAACGGGGGTTTATTCTTTCGATTATTTCGACCTCCTGCATACTTCATCCGGAACTGCCACAAGATGGATTATGATGGGGTTTCTATTTGCATTTATGGTGAAGCTACCGGTTGTGCCCCTGCATAACTGGCTGCCCGATGCGCATGGAGAGGCGCCAACGGGGGGCAGCTTAATTTTAGCGGGCTTATTGCTAAAAACCGGCGCCTATGGTATTATCCGTTTTGTGATAACGCTGTTTCCCGGGGAAGCACAGGCCCTGGCATGGTGGGCCATGCTGCTGGGCGCTATTGGTATTTTGTACGGCGCGTTCCTGGCTTTTGCCCAAACCGATCTGAAGCGACTCATCGCCTACACCTCCGTTAGCCATATGGGATTTGTGCTGCTGGGTATTTTTGCTTTTAATGAAATAGCCCTGCAGGGGGTGGTTATGCAAATACTTACCCATGGTATCAGCACAGGCGCCTTGTTTGTAATTGCCGGCATGCTCAAAGAAAGATTACATACCAGGGATATTAACCGGATGGGGGGATTGTGGACGGCCATGCCTTCGATGGGTGGCGTAGCCATGGTATTTACCATGGCAGCATTGGGGTTGCCTGTGCTGGGGAATTTTATTGCGGAGTTCCTGGTGCTCATCGGTGCGTTTTCCGCTAATGCCGCACTAACGGTTTTGGCTACCCTTGGATTGATCTTTTCTGCTTTTTACGCGTTGCGGATGATGCAGAAAGTTTTTCTTGGACCTGTTACCGTAACAGTGCCGCTCAGGGATCTGAATGCCAGAGAATATATTATGATGGCGGCATTAACCATCAGCATTATTGTATTGGGGCTGTTTCCGCAGCCTGTTTTAGATATGGTGAAAGGAATGATCGGGGCATTGGTGGTAAAGCAGGCAGCGGGATAACCGGTTTCCTTACACCTTAAACATAGGATTGCGTATGAATGAACTTCAATTTGAAGCGCTTCTTCCTTTCATGGTGCTGGCCGCAGCTTCCATGGCGGTGATCCTGCTGATTGCGTTTCGTATGAGCCATACCGTTATACAGGTGGCGGCGTTCCTTATGGCATGCCTGGTGATCCTTGCCATGTGGTATGTAAGAGACACGCTGCCGCAACAGGTACTGCCATTACTGGTGGTAGATGGCTTTGGCGCATTGTTTACAGGCATGATCATTTTTTCCATGATGGCAGTAGGTTTGTTTTCCTATATTTATTTTGAAGAAAGGGAAGAAAACCCCAAAGAATATTATATCCTGTTATTCCTTGCCACACTGGGCGCGGCCATCCTTACGATCAGCGTTCATTTTATTTCATTCTTTATCGGGCTTGAGGTGCTGAGCGTAAGTTTATACGCGCTGATCGCCTACCTGCGCAACCGCAACCATGCCGTGGAATCGGGTATGAAATACCTGGTGCTGGCGGCAGTGTCTTCTGCATTTCTTTTATTTGGCATGGCGCTCATCTATATGGAAACAGGCAGTATGGAATTTACAGCCATTGCGCAAAGCATAGAGGCGTCTGCTTCTTCCGTGCTGTTCATGATGGGCTTTGGTATTATGCTGGTGGCCGTAGGATTTAAGCTGGCATTAGCGCCTTTTCATTTATGGGCAGCCGATGTATACCAGGGCGCTCCTTCGCCGGTAACCGCTTTTATTGCCACGGTTTCAAAAATTGGCGTGTTTGCGGTATTGCTGCGTTTTGCCCAATCGGTTAACCTGCAGCAATACCCGCTGATGATAAGCACTTTTTCCGGCATCGCCATAGCTTCAATGATAGTGGGCAACCTGCTGGCGCTGCGGCAGCAAAATATAAAGCGGCTGATGGGTTATTCTTCCATTGCGCATTTTGGTTATCTCCTTGTGGCCTTCCTGCCCGGCAATGCCGCGGGAGCGGAGGCAGCGGCTTTTTACCTGATCGCTTACTCCATTACGTTGCTGGCGGTGTTTGGCGTTATTTCGGTACTGTCTACCCGCACAAAAGATGCCGAAGACCTGGCGGTGTATAAAGGATTATTTTATAAACGTCCCGTATTAAGCGCAGTACTGATCATTTGCTTCCTGTCGCTTGCGGGCATTCCGCTTACCGCTGGTTTCATTGCAAAGTTTTTCGTGCTGGCATCGGGTGTTCATCAGAACCTGTGGCTTCCCGTTATCGTGCTGGTGATCACCAGTGTTATTGGCCTGTATTATTACCTGCGTGTTATCAGCACCTTATTCGCCGCGGCTCCGTCAACAGACAGCGTACCCAAAACCCTGCATCCTTTCTTTTATATTTCTACTTATATCACATTAATTATAATGATGGTTGTATTATGCTGGCTGGGGATTTTCCCTGACAGTACAGTGGAGGGCATCCGCGCTTTTTTGCTTATCCGTTGATAACGGGCACAGTAAAGGATTAAAACACGGGCTGTCTAAAAGTAATATTTTGCTGTTTTATAAATTAGATGCGTTTGCCCTGCCTATATCTCCTGCCCTGCCCCTGTAATCTCAAATCAACGTACTTTTGCCCTCATGAACAATATTGAAAGTGATTTGCAAACGCGCTGGTGGAATCTTGAAGCACAGTTAGTGGAACGGTTTGGTAAGAAGCCCGATATGGAAGCCATTTTATTTTTGATAGGCATACAGGAATTCGGAGAGATCCGTCATAAATTCACCAAGGAACAAAAGCAGGATTTAATGCATGTGGCTGTTTGCAGCCTTTTTGCGCAAAGCGGCTATTATGAGCTGGAGAAAGTAGACGATGATGGCTGGCCGCATTTCAAACAATTGAAGCCCCTGCCGGTAATGAACCTGATAGAGCAGGAAAGTTTTATGAAAGACCATGTTTTACTTTATTTTGAAAACAATCATGTTTTAAAAAAGTAAATGACGATTGGTCTGGTTTGTGTTTTTTAAACCGCAGGAGATTCTCATCAGTTATACGGTTTATTCCAACTGTTTTTGTAATCTTTGCTGCACAAAAAAATAAAATCATGAATTTCCCTGAAAATCTGCGCTATACCAAAGACCATGAATGGGTTCGCCTGGAGGGCGATATAGCCGTTATAGGTATTACCGAATTTGCACAAAGTGAGCTGGGCGATATCGTGTATGTTGAAATCGAAACGCTGGATCAGAACCTGGCAGCCGATTCTGTTTTTGGCACTGTGGAGGCAGTAAAAACAGTAAGTGATCTTTTTTTGCCTGTAACAGGAACGATTATTGAAATTAACCCGGAACTCAACAACCAGCCGGAACTGGTAAACAGCGACCCTTATGGAGAAGGCTGGATGGTTAAGGTTAAGGTAGACGATGCCGCTGATGTGGAAAACCTGCTGAAAGCAGATGCGTATGCTGCCCTTGTACAGGGATAACGCGGTTTGGCTATGAAAAAAATGCTGCGGTACGCCATTTGGCCGGCCATACTATGGTCTGTTATCATTTTTATTTTACTGATTATCCCGGGACAGGGTTTTCCGGAAGGACCTAAGGTTCCTTCCCTCGACAAGATCATTCATATTTTTTTATTTGGCGTGCAGGTATTCTTATGGTGCAGGTATATTGATCGTACCCACGTAGCGCCTGCATCGTGGATATTTTTACTCGTTTTTCTCATTTCGTGTATTTATGGCATCGCAATGGAGTATGTTCAGCAATACTGGGTAGCAAACAGGGGGTTCGAAACAGGAGATATCTTTGCCGATATAACCGGCTCTTTAGGCGGATGGCTGATCTACCGCTATTTCTTTTTCAGGAAGCAGGACCTGGTATAAAAAAAATTGGCCTCTATAGAAATAGAGGCCGCAACCAAAACTAACTGCTTATGAGAAAATTGACTGTTTTTACAATCTCTTTATATTAAGACACAAAACAAGGAAGAAAGGTTTATTCCTGTATTGTTAAATATTTCTAAAGAACTTTTTTTCTTAACGTAATATACAAAATTAAATTGCAATTACAATGCCATCTCTTTATTATGAATTCAAAGTTCCGTAAAAAGCAACGAAAACATTCATAATGCTTTGTAAATTTGTCTTAAAGAACTGTTATTCATTTATTACGCTTCTTTTTCACACGCACATCTTACCACTGTACGAGAATAATAACCCTTGACCATACCCAATGTTACCTGGCTATTTTTTATTTTCATTGGACTTTCCTCGGTTGGCTTTATAGCCGGTGGAACCATGGTGCTGCCCGTGTAAACTGCTGTATTTCATCCCGGTAAACCTGCTTATTACCTGTTCTTATCCATTCTTATGTATACAATGTGTATCTTAGTTGTCTTCAACTCCTGATTTTTGAAACAACGTTTTTATGCTTTAGATGTATTCAGAGGCGCCACAGTAGCTTTTATGATACTGGTAAACAACCCCGGAAGCTGGACGTATATATATCCGCCTTTTGATCATGCCAAATGGCATGGCTGTACCCCTACCGACCTGGTATTTCCCTTTTTTTTGTTTGCAGTAGGTAACGCAATGGCTTTTACCATGCCCAGGCTGCAACAGGGTGGCGATGCCATGATGTGGAAAAAAGTAGCTACCAGAACCGTATTAATATTTTGCATTGGTCTCTTCCTGAATGCTTTCCCTTTTGTCAGGTATAATGCCGATGGCGTTCTGACCCTAAAAGCTTTTCAAAACCTGAGAATAATGGGGGTGCTGCAACGCATTGCCCTCTGCTATTTTTTTGCCGCTGTAATGATCTATTATTTGCGTCCTGCCAGGCTTTTTACTGCGGGCGCCCTGTTGTTGCTGCTGTACTGGATCATGTGCCTGATTTGGGGTGGCAACGATCCTTTTAGCCTGCAGGGCTGGTTTGGAACGGCTATAGACAGGGCGGTACTGGGTGAAAGCCATATGTATCACGGCGAAGGTGTGGCTTTTGATCCGGAAGGCTTACTAAGTACCCTGCCTGCCGTAGTACAGGTAATAGTGGGCTATTGGGCCGGCAATTTCATTGTTACGAAAAAAGGACTACCGTCCGAAGATAAAAATGAACCCGTAAATAATTTCTATCCTTTACTGACAAAACTGTTTGTTGCCGCCGCGCTGCTGGTTTTTACCGGGCTTTGCTGGAATACCGTTTTCCCGCTTAATAAAAAAATATGGACGGGTTCCTTTGTGCTGTACACCTCAGGGCTGGCCGTTATTGTACTGGCCATGCTGATCTATTTCATAGAAATAAAAAAATGGCGTGGCGCCTGGAGCCACTTTTTTGATGTCTTCGGCAAAAACCCGTTGTTCATTTTTGTACTGAGTGGTATATGGGTGAGGTTATATGGTTTGGTGAGGATAGCCGATGGAACCGGGAGCGGCAAAACAGTATACAAGGGATTGGGCGGCTGGATGTACGACCACCTGTTTGCACCCTTATTTGGCCATATGAACGGCTCGCTGCTGTATGCGGTTTTTCACCTGCTTATCTTCTGGGCCATAGCCTGGTGGTTAGATAAAAGAAATATCTATATTAAAGTATAATAATCCTTTCACTGTATGACCAAAGTTGCTTCTCCCCGTTTTCTCGCCCTTGATGTATTAAGGGGCATGACCATTTGTTTTATGATTATTGTAAACAATCCCGGAAGCGGCGCCGAGCCCTTTGCCCCGCTATTGCACGCCTCCTGGAACGGGTTTACCCCTACCGACCTGGTATTTCCCACATTTATGTTTGCAGTGGGCAATGCCATGAGCTTTTCTATGCCCAAATACAGGGAACTGGGTACCGGCAGCGTGCTGGGCAAAATATTTAAGCGAACGATTATCATTTTTTTATTAGGATACCTCATGTACTGGTTCCCCTTTTTTAGTGAAAGCCCGGGAGGCGGTTACCAGCTTTCTCCTATTAGCGATACCCGCATCATGGGCGTACTGCAGCGCATTGCACTTGCTTATTGCGCAGCAGGATTAATGATCCACTTTCTGTCTAAAAAAACGGTTTGGGTCTTAAGTATTATTTTTTTACTGGGATACTGGCTCATTTTATATGTTGGCGGCGATTACAGCATGACAGGCAATGCCGGGCATAAGCTGGATTTGCTGTTGTTTGGAGAAAGTCATTTATACCACGGCGAAGGCGTAGCTTTTGACCCCGAAGGACTATTGAGCACTATACCCTCCATTGTAAATGTAATAGCGGGCTACTATGCGGGTGTTTTCATCCAGCAAAAAGGAAAAAGCTTTGAAACGGTGGCCAAACTATTAATCGGGGCGTTTGGGCTGCTGTGCATCGCTTATTTCTGGGACTTTGTTTTTCCCATCAATAAAAAGCTTTGGACCAGCTCTTTTGTGCTGTACACCGTGGGCCTCGACCTGGCGATATTAGGCATACTTGTATTTATCCTGGAAATCAGGGCCATTACCAAAGGCGCTTATTTTTTCCAGGTATTTGGCAAAAACCCACTTTTTATCTATATCCTGTCGGAGATACTGTATACCGCATTTTATATGATCAAACCCGGCTCAGGAACACCCTTTTATGAGGCAGTTAATACTACTGTTTTCCAGAAAATACTGCCCGGTGCATGGGGCTCCCTTGCCTTTGCTGTTTGTTATGTGCTTTTATGCTGGCTGATCGGGTACTGGATGGACAGGAAGAAGATTTATGTGAGGGTGTGAGGGGAGTGGGGGTAGTGGTAAGTGGTGAGTGGTAAGTACTTTTAGCATTAATCCGGTGATCTGTGTTGCCGGAACAATACCTTTGCACAAACCCTGAATTATGCCATTTAGCTTTAGTGAACTGGTAACGGTTATATTTACGCTTTTCGCGATCATTGATATTATTGGGTCTGTACCCATATTAATTTCGCTGAAACAAAAAATTGGCGGTATAAACGAGCTGCGCGCCACGCTTATTTCCGGTGGATTAATGATCCTGTTCCTGTTTGCAGGAGAGGGCTTTTTGCGTATCCTGGGCTTAGACATCAAAACATTTGCGGTAGCGGGTTCCATCGTAATTTTTATATTAGGGCTGGAAATGGTGCTGGGACTGGAGTTCTTTAAAAGCGAGAAAGATGTAAAAGCGGCAACGCTGGTACCTATTGCTTTTCCGCTGATAGCGGGCTCGGGAACGCTCACCACTATTATGTCGCTTAAAGCCAATTTTTCCGACCTCACTATATTCCTGGGCATTTTTATTAACCTTATTATCATTTACGCGGTTTTAAGGTCGTTGAATTTGATAGCCCGGATTTTAGGAAGTGCCGGATTAATTGCGGTGCGTAAATTTTTTGGCGTAGTTTTGCTCGCCATTGCCGTAAAAATATTTGCAGAAAACGCGCATGGGTTGATTAAGTAATGTGTAAATGTGATAAGTGAAATACACCGGTTTCCTTTTCAAACAAAAAGCTCTTTGGTGATAATATTTGAAGCCTGTAGAAAATTACATTTACATATTTCAAAATTATCACATTTGTTTTGGCCTCGTAGTACAATGGATAGTATAAGAGTTTCCGAAGCTCCAGATCCAGGTTCGATTCCTGGCGAGGCCACTATTGCTTTTCCTATGTTTTATGCTTATGTTTTAAAAAGTGTTGAGCACGATTGCAGCAATCCCCAATACCCCTTTGCCCAACTAAATTATCGCTCTATATATAATATTTATATCTTTGCGCCGAAGTCAGACCGCGTCTGACTTTTTTAAATTATATCAGCGTGTCGCAATTGGATAAAATTGATAAGCGCCAACTTCCGCTGCATATTGCCATTATTATGGACGGTAACGGAAGATGGGCGCAGGAAAAAGGGGAAGACCGCCTTTTCGGGCATTACCAGGGGGTTGAAAGCGTGCGCAACATTGTAGAGGGCTGCGCCGAGCTGGGTATTGAATACCTTACCTTATACGCCTTCAGTACCGAAAACTGGGATCGCCCGGAGCCTGAAGTAACAGGGCTCATGGAATTACTGGCGGAAACTATCCGGCAGGAAGTTTCTACATTAAATAAAAACAATATTAAGCTGCAACTGATCGGTAATATTGAAATGCTGCCCGGATATGCGCGGAAAGGACTGGAAGAAGCGCTCGATCTTACTAAAAATAACAGCGGCTTAACATTGATCATTGCCCTGAGCTATAGTTCCCGCTGGGAGCTCGTGCAGGCGGTTAAAACAATTGCCGCGGATGTGCAGGCGGGTAAAATAGCGCCAGGCCAGATTGATCAGGATACCCTCCGGCATTACCTTGCCACCAGTGCATTTCCCGACCCCGAGTTGATGATCAGAACCAGCGGTGAATACCGGATAAGCAATTTTTTATTGTACCAATTGGCTTATGCAGAATTATATTTTACCGATACCCGGTGGCCCGATTTTGGGAAGGAGCATTTATATGAAGCCATCCTGAACTTCCAGCAAAGACAAAGACGCTTTGGTAAAACCGGCGAGCAGATTCAACGGGAATCCGCTACAGATACGCATTAGATAAAATAAAACCGTTATTCTTTTAACAAACCATTTCAATTAATCCCGTTAATTTGCCGGGCGAAACTTATAAAACGGATGCAAAGAATCTGCACGATTTTTACGATTTTACTTGGATTAAGTTTTTTATCAACCAAAACTAACGCTCAGGTAACCGATACAGTACCCACTACTTCTGTAGACCCTGTTTTATTAGGGCTGTTTGACCAGCAAATTCCCAAAAGATATATCATCGCCGAAATTAAGGTAACCGGCGCCCAGTATTTTGACCCGAACTTAGTTACCTCAATTTCCGGCTTAAATGTAGGCGACGAGGTAAGGATCCCCGGGGGCGATAATTTTGCTAAAGCAATAGAAAAGCTATGGGGGCAAAACCTGTTTGCCGATATTGAAATATATATTACAAAAGTAGAAGGAGACAGGATATGGGTAGAGATCGCGGCGGTAGAACGCCCGCGCTTATCGAAGCTTATTTTCCGCGGCATCAAAAAATCAGAAGCAACAGATTTAAAAGAAAAAGTAGGTATAACCGCCAGCCAGGTGGTAACCGAGGCCCGGAAACAAAACGCTATTGAGGCCATCCAGAAATTTTATACCGAAAAAGGCTTCCAGGGTGCAAAAATAACGGTACAGGAACGGCCCGATACCGCCTATACCAACGGCGAAGACCTGATTTTCATTATTGAAAAGGGCGGGAAAGTAAGGGTAAATGATGTAATGGTTTTTGGTAATGAAAAAATCAACGAACTGAAGCTTAAAAAGCAGTTAAAAGGTACAAAGGAAAAAAGCAGGCTTACCTTGTTTGCCGACAAAAATACCAGCCCCTACGGCGAAAAAGACCCCATTTCATTTAAAGAGTATGCAAAAAATTTCGGGTTTCTTTCTCCAACCAAAACATTAGATTACTTAGATCCTTATTTCCGCTTCAAAATATTTAGTTCTGCCAAGTTCGATGAAAAGAAATACAGGGAAGATAAGTCCAGGATCATTGAATATTATAACGCCCAGGGCTACCGCGATGCCGTTATTGAAAAAGATACGGTATATTATAATGCAAAAGGAAACCTCAATGTTGCCATACAGGTAAATGAAGGACACAAATATTATTTTGGCGATATTACCTGGAGAGGGAACACAAAATATTCCGACTCTATCCTGAACGTAATACTGGGCATTAAAAAAGGCGATGTATACAACTTGGAAACCCTGAATAAAAGAGTGGGCAAGGAGCTTACGCAGGAAGGTGGCGATATCAGCGCCCTGTATGCAGATAACGGGTATCTCTTTTTCCGCGTTGACCCGGTTGAAACCTCGGTATACAACGATACCATTGATCATGAAATACGGATCACGGAAGGTCCGCAGGCTACCATAAAAAGAGTAACCATTGCGGGCAACGACAAAACCAAGGAGCATGTAATACGCAGGGAGCTGCGTACCCTGCCCGGCGAAAAATTCAGCCGGCAGGAGCTTATCCGCTCGCAACGCGAAATAGCTAACCTCGGTTATTTTAACCAGGAAAAAATAGGCATTAACCCGGTGCCTAACCCGGATGACGGCACGGTGGATATCAACTATACCGTTGAAGAAAAATCGTCTGACCAGTTGGAGCTTAGCGCAGGCTGGGGTGGCGGCATAGGGCTAACCGGAACCGTAGGCGTGGTATTCAATAACTTTTCGTTGCGCAATATATTCAAAAGAACATCCTGGAGTCCGCTTCCTTCAGGCGACGGACAGAAGCTCAGCCTCCGTTTCCAGAGTAACGGACGGTATTTCCGTTCTACTAATTTTTCGTTTACCGAACCCTGGCTTGGCGGCAAAAAGCGCAACTCCTTTACCCTGAGCTTATACAGCTCCAAATATGCTAATGCATACGACCCCTATACCGGCATGTATACTAACGCCAGAGCCGATTCGTCTTACCTCAGGGCTATGGGCGCCACCATTTCGCTGGGCAAGCAGCTCAAATGGCCGGACGACTACTTTACGCTTATTTACGCGTTAAACTATACACAGTATAAATTGAAAAACTATCCCGGGTTTTTCCAGGGCTTATCAACCACCACTTCCAATATACTTAACCTGAAACTTACGCTGGCAAGATCTTCGGTTAACCAGCCGATTTTTCCAACGGGAGGATCGAGCTTTATGATCAGCGGCGCCTTTACACCTCCTTACTCGGCATTTAAGAACCCTAATTCCATTAAAACGGAAGACAAGTACAAATTGGTGGAATATCATAAATGGCGGGTAAACGGCGAATGGTATGTGCCGCTTGGCAAACCGGCAGGAGAAGAAAAGAACCGGCAGTTCGTATTAAAAGTTGCAGCCAAATACGGCTTCATTGGCAAGTATAATAAAGACCTTGAAATTTCTCCATTTGAGCGTTTCCAGGTGGGTGACGCAGGGCTCACCAATAACTTTGGTATACTCGGTTATGATATTATTGCGCACAGGGGTTACCCGGTATACGATAATTCAAATCCAACGATCAATCCCGACCAGCAGTCTACTACCAAGTTTTTTACTATTTTCAATAAATATACCATGGAGTTGCGTTACCCGTTCTCAACCAACCCCAGCAGCACCATTTACGGACTGGCCTTTTTTGAAGCGGCCAACGGATGGTACGATTTCAAAAACTGGAACCCGTTCCAGCTTCGCCGGTCGGTTGGTTTGGGTGCAAGGTTCTTCCTTCCCATGTTTGGTTTGCTTGGCTTTGATTACGGGTTAGGGTTAGACAGGTTATCGGCTCCGGGCGCTACCTTTAAAGATGCAACCCGGTTTACCTTTATGCTTGGCTTTGAACCGGAATAGCGGAGGAAGAGAAGGGTGAATGGTGAGAGGTGAAGAGTGAAGCGGGAGAAGAGACAGAGTGAATAGGCAATGGTGAATGGGGAGTAGTTTGTCGTTTCACGTTTATCGTTTCACGAGGCGTGAGTGATGTGAGAAGAGAAACCTGCCTGCCGGCAGGCAGGCGTGAGACGTGAGTGTTGAATAACCCGTCGTTAGTATACTTTAGCTGATCGCTGACGGCTGAAAGCTGACGGCATACCCGGTTACTTTAAAAAGCTTATGTAACTTTAAATAAAAAGTGATGAAACGAAGCATGATACTTATTTTCTGATATAAAATAATGTATACGCGGAGTTACATCAGTCCATTAAAAAATAAAAATATACCTGATGAAAAAAATATTGTTTATTGCGGGCTTTTTGTGCCTGGCGGTTCTTAGCGCGGATGCGCAACGATATGCTATTTTAGACACTAAATTCATCCTCGACAGGTTACCCGAGTACAAGGATGCGCAAAAGCAACTGGATCAGTTCAGCGAAGCCTGGCAAAAAGAGCTGGATGGCCTGCAAACCAGGTTAGACAAGATGTACCGCGATTTTGAAGCCGAGCAGGTAATGCTGAGTGATGAGCTGAAGAAAAAGAGGGAGGATGAGCTGTTTAACAGGGAAAAAGAATTGAGGGATCTGCAGCGCCAGCGCTTTGGTTATGAAGGCGATTTGTTTAAAAAACGGCAGGAACTCATAAAACCCGTGCAGGATAAGGTATATAATGCCGTAGAAAAATTAGCGGTGGAGAAAGGATATGATTTTATTTTGGATAAAAGTGAGGGAATTACCGTTATCTTTGCCGACCCCAAATTAGACCGGAGTGAGGATGTTTTAAAAATGCTGGGGGTAAAATAAATAATTGTTAAAGCCTCCGGGCAATCAAACTAACGCAACCATATTCTCATCTTTTAACTCATAAAAACAGAAACATTGACTTATATGAAAAAGGTTTTTTCTTTTGTTGCAGTAACATTAACAGTTTTAATATTAAGCAATACGGCCAGCGCCCAAATGAAGCTTGCCCATGTCAGCATAGAAGAGGTTGTTTCTATTTTGCCGGATATCAGGCAAGCGGATTCATTGTTACAAAAATTCCGCAAAGATTCTTTAGAAAATACACTTCCTTTTTTCGTGAGTGAATATAAGCGCAAGGATTCTATTGCTAAAGCGCCCTCCACTCCTCCTGCTGTTAAACAAACTGTACAGCAGGAAGCTAACAATTACCTGTCTATTATCCAGAATTGGGACCAATATCAGCAAAGCGAAATGCAGCGGAAGCAGGCAGAGGTATTGAATCCCTATTTTTCAAAAGCATATGAACTCATTAATACCGTAGCCAAAGAAAACGGCTATACCTGGGTATTTAAGCAGGATGCACTATTAGTTGCACCTCCAACAGATGACCTGCTACCATTAGTAGCAAAAAAATTAGGGGTTAAATTAGATGAGCCCGCGAATCCGGCAGCAGGTGGTAAAAAGCCATAAGCGTTAAATAATTTTAGCATTATAGGGCCGCTTCCATTGGGGAGCGGCTTTTTCAATGCAATTACAGCAACACGGCTATCTTTGTTTCATGAAACAGCAACCCATTGGTGTTTTTGATTCGGGTTACGGGGGATTAACCATTTTAAAAGAATTTATTTCTATCCTTCCGCAGTACGATTATTTGTATTTGGGTGATAATGCCCGCGCTCCTTATGGTCCGCGTTCATTTGAAACGGTTTACCGCTACACCCTCCAATGTGTTCAATGGCTGTTTGCACAGGGTTGTCCGTTGGTTATTGTTGCCTGTAATACAGCCTCCGCCAAGGCTTTACGTACCATACAACAGGTTGATCTTCCCCTTATTAACCCTAAAAACCGGGTATTGGGCGTAATTCGGCCTACCACCGAAATGATCGGAACCTTTACCCAAACAAACGAGGTGGGTATACTGGCTACCGCGGGAACCGTGCTATCGGGATCTTATCTTATTGAAACAGAAAAATTTTACCCTAATGTAAAAGTATACCAGGAGGCCTGCCCTATGTGGGTGCCCTTAGTGGAAAACAACGAATATGCAGGCCCGGGGGCAGATTATTTTGTGGAACAGCATGTGAAGAGCCTGCTGGCCAAGGGTAAAAATATTGATACGGTGTTATTGGCCTGCACCCATTACCCGCTGCTGAAAGACAATATCCGGAAATACCTGCCCGGTCATGTGAGCCTGCTCTCGCAGGGCGATATCGTGGCTAAAAGCCTGGCGGACTATTTTGAACGGCACCCTGAAATGGAAAACCGCTGCAGCAGGCAGGGCACAGTAAAATTTTACACCACCGATTCAACAGAAGATTTTGATGCGCATGCGGCTACTTTTTTTGGGGAAAGCATTCGTTCTGAATATGTTAGCATTGAATAATGCATAGTTTGCAAAAAGCTTTCTTATGCTGCTATACGAAGTTTCCAACTTCGTATTTATATGTTCTTCCGGAACTCCGTTCCGCATTAAAAAACAATGTAGGTTTGAGAATAATGTACCTGAAAAAAAGCCGGAATTTCATTGTTAACACTTACCTTTGCCGTCCTTTCATCCAGCCTTAACAGAAAGGGCGTGGTGACCCGTCTGGAAAAGGTAAATGATTTTGAAACCCGGTTCGCTTCTCCCGGACCTTTATTTCAAAAAAAGCGAAAAAGTAAAACACAATGAAACGTACATTTCAGCCGCATAAACGTCGTCGTAAATCAGTTCATGGCTTCCGCAAACGCATGCAAACCGCCAACGGGCGCAAGGTTCTGGCCAGCCGTCGTAAAAAAGGACGTAAGAAACTGACTGTTTCCGACGAGAAAATAGCAAAATAATATAAGCCCTGCCTGAGTGCACCGGCCTTTAAAATAAGTAATAGCCCCAAAACGGGGCTATTTTTGTGATATATTAGTATCGTTTGAAAAAAGCTTTTACTTTAAACAGGCAGGAGCGGCTTAAAAGCCGTAAGCGCATTGAGCAGTTGTTCAGGGAAGGGAAAAGTATTTCGGTTTTCCCGTACCGGGTACTGTATCTGCCGGTTGCTGTTGCCGATACCCGGTTGCCCGCAGCTTTACAGGCCGGGGTGGCAGTAAGCAGCAAACACTTCAAAAAAGCGGTTCATCGCAACAAGATCAAACGGCTTACCCGGGAAGCCTATCGTTTGCAAAAAGCCGGATTGCAGCAAAAGCTAATTGAAACGGGTAAACAGGTCATGCTTTTCTTTATCTATACCGGCAGGGAGTTGCCGGATTTTTTGCTGGTAAAAGAAAAAGTACAGGTAATTTTGGATAAACTTACTCATACAATTGATGAAAACCGTTCGCCGCATACTTAGTCTCCCGTTCATAGCGTTGATCAGGCTGTATCAAATATTTATTTCGCCCATACTGGGGCCTAAGTGCCGGTTTACACCTACCTGCTCGCAGTATGCCCTGGAGGCGCTCAAAAAGTATGGTATTTTCAAAGGTATATGGCTGTCAGCAAAGCGTATTGCCCGTTGTCATCCCTGGGGCGGACATGGGTATGATCCGGTACCGTGATATTTAAGATTTGAAATTTGAAATGGAGGCAACCTGATACCTCCATACCTCAAACAAAAAAGCTGCCCGGAAACCCGGACAGCCCTGATCTTATTGTTGAAAAGCTTATGCTTTTTCAAATTTCTCTTCTACTTTTTTCCAGTTGATCACGTTCCATATGGCTGCCAGGTAATCGGGGCGTTTGTTCTGGTATTTAAGGTAGTAGGCATGTTCCCATACATCTACACCCAGTATAGGTGTGCCTTTTACTTCGGCAACATCCATCAGCGGATTGTCCTGGTTGGGGGTGCTGGTTACTTCTAATTTGCCGTCCTTTACGATCAGCCATGCCCAGCCGCTTCCAAAACGTGTGGCGCCTGCCGCGCTGAACTTTGTTTTAAATTCGTCGAAGCTGCCGAATGCAGCGTCAATGGCGGCAGCCAGCTTTCCCGAAGGCTTGCCTCCTGCGTCGGGGCCCAGGATTTCCCAGAAAAAGCTATGGTTCCAGTGACCACCGCCGTTGTTGCGTACCGCCGGGCTAATCGTTCCGGCTGCTTTAACCAGTTCTTCAAGGGATTTATTTTCGTTGGGCGTGCCCGCTATTGCTTTGTTAAGATTGTCAACATAAGCCTGGTGATGCTTACCATGATGTATTTGCATCGTTAAAGTGTCAATATGAGGTTCCAGCGCGTTGTGCGCATACGGCAATGCCGGTAATGTAAAAGCCATAATACTATAGTTTAAATTTGAAAATTAATTTTTCGCTTATAGTGTTTTCATCAGTATCCGCGTTTTATCACCGGTTAAACCGTTTATTTTTCAACCGGCAAAAATGTATGTCTCCGGGGTAGGGCAGGGAAAATTGAAAAGGGATACTATGATAACCGGGTCACAAATTTACTGCTTAAGTTGATACGGAATTTATTTTATAGATATGTTGGCTATTTATTAATAGTATCATACAAATAAGCCCG
>CAYVEI010000023.1:0-13592 GCA_964450515.1 uncultured Terrimonas sp.
AACCCAGGACCCATACATTAAAAGTGTATTGCTCTACCAACTGAGCTACGGAATCTTTTACCCTTAAAATAAGGATAAACCCTTCTCGTTTTTGGGAGTGCAAAAATAAGGGAAAAAGAGATTCTGCCAAACTTTAAAAAAATCAACGCTTTTTCTTTTTTTACAGCAGCCTTTGCACGCCCCTCCTTTCATTTCAATCCGTTAAACCATGCTTATTACGGGTGCAGTCACTTATTTTTGCACGAATATACTTGTACCATCGTTGATCACACACATGCCCTTAATAACAATTACATCAGATATCGGACAAAAAGATTACCTGGCAGGGGCTATTAAAGGACAGTTACTGCAAATGGTTCCCGGATGCACACTGGTAGATATCAGCCATGAACTTACCCCTTTTAACTACCCCAGGGCAGCTTACCTGTGCCGCAACGCGATCAAAAATTTTCCCGACTTCACTTTTCATATCGTGCTGGTGAACCTTTTTGAAAACAGGCACGAGCACCTGCTCCTGGCTTTTCATAACCGGCAATACATTTTATGCGCCGATAACGGACTGCTTACCATGATCGCGGAAGGCAAACCCGAACTGGTGATCGGACTGCCCCTGGATAAAACCATAACCAAAAACGCTTTGCACATTACCCGCGTTTTTGGAAAAAGCATAGAGGCCATCGCCAACGGGCAAAGCATTCATACCATTGGCATTCCGGATATAGAAATACTGGAAAAAAACCCGCTGCGCCCCCTGCTGGGCGAAAACTGGATGGAGGGACAAATTATTTTTATTGATCATTTTGAAAACGTGGTGATCAATATTACCCGGGAAGCCTTTGAAGAACAGAGAAAAGGCAGACGCTTTACCATTGCTTTTAAAAGAGATGAGGTAATTGATAAGATAAGCGAAACCTATGCCGATGTGCCGGAAGGCGAAAAGCTGGCCCTGTTTAATGCCGCAGGCTATCTCGAAATAGCCATTAATAAAGGCAATGCTGCAGGGCTGCTGGGACTGCAGGGTTATGCCGAAAAACAATCGGCGCACCTGCAAAACCGGCTGTTCTATCAAACCATACGCATATTTTTTGAATAGCTCAGGGGATGGTCCTCTTTTTTCAGCTGCAGGCAGCATCACTCACTTTTTTTAATTTTATACAATGAACGCTGAAACGGGCAAATACATCATTGCAGGAGGAGTGCTGCTTGTTATTGCAGGCATGGTGATCTACTTTTTTCACGACAGGCTGCACTGGATCGGCCGCCTGCCGGGAGACATCCGTATTGAAAAAGAAAATTTCCGTTTTTATTTCCCCATTACTACCATGATCCTGTTTAGTATCATGCTCTCGCTACTCCTGTGGCTGTTTAGGAAATTGTAGAAAAACCTAATGCTTTTGCTTAAAAGCATAAAACCTCACCCAGTCAATTTCCATTTCAACAGGCAGATCTGCGGGATCAACGCTACCAACCCAACTGCCGCCCAACTGCATGTCCAGCAACAGGTAATACTTATACTGACCAAAAGGAAATTGTCCTTCTTTATCTGTTTGAATACGGGGATAAGAGAATGTTTTTTTATTATTGATGAAAAAAACCAGGCTATCCGGGTGCAGCTCCACAGCGTAATTATTAAAACCATCGGGATGGATAGACCCGGTTGCCCCCTGTTTGGGTTCTTTCATTTTCAGGTTATAGGTATAATGAGAATGTACCGTTTGATAAGCGATAGCATCAAAGTTCAATCTTTCCATAATATCTATTTCGCCACCATCGGGCCATTTCATGTCCTGCGATAACAACCAGAAAGCCGGCCATGCACCACGTGCTCCATTCAGCTTTGCATATATTTCCAGTCGGCCAAAGCCAAAGCCCACCTTATCTTTTGTGTATACGCCGCCTGTTAAATACGTGGCAGTGTCGTTGGGCAGGCTATTATTAACGATACCACGCAAAATTAATTTACCGTCACGCATGGCATAGCAACTATCAAAATCGCTCATATACTTTTGCCAGTCCGGGGTTCCCCGTGGTATTTTCGACCAGCGGCTGGTATCAAAACCATTAAGCTGGTCAAAATTCTCTTCCCAGCTCAGCACCATTTTCTGAACATGCTTTGTGCCGGCGCAGGAAACCAGCAGGATGGCTAAAAATGAAAGCAGAAAAAATTTCTTATTTTTCATCAAATGAATATTGTTTGTGACCAATGATTATTTTAACTGAAATCAGCAATAACAGGTATGTAACCTGATGTTTCTTTACGGAATAATCAATTCATCAACCAGCTTACCTGCCGTATCAAAAATGCGGAAGCGTGCTTCTTTTTCCGAAATGCTTGCTTTAATAATATTGTTATTGGAGTTCACTATAACAGGAAACTTTATGGCCTCAGAAGGCTTTTGTATGCGGTGGCGATGTTCATGCGCAGCAATAAAAACATGCACACCTGCTTTATTCAAAATGGGTACCCATTTCTTTGTGATCTCCCGGTTGCCATGCCATCCATCGGCAGGAGGTATATGACAGATCACTATTTTATACTTCGCTTTTTTAAAAGCATCTGTTTTTACCATATTGGCCAGCCATTCTGCCTGTTCTGTTCTGTATTCATCCATGTTAGTAATGCCGCTATACTCAATATCAGAATCGGGCTTATCTTCTCCCCCATCGAGCACTACAAAACAGGCATCACCCTTAGTAAACATATAATATAAATGACCGCCGACACCGGGAAAATACGCAGCGAATTTTGAGGCAAAAGGTCCCCGGGTTTCATGATTTCCTCTTGCGTAATACATGGGTGTTTCGCTCGCAAATAAAGCCGTTGCGGTATCCATAAAACCGCCAAATACCTGTTCCTCGCTCATGGCAGTATTGATCATATCTCCATTAAAAACAACAAAGCCGGCATTTGGCAAATCAACCTGGCTTAACAACTGTTTCAATACATTATTCCGTTCGTGAATATCATTCACTACTGCAAATTCAAACGGTCCCGGTTTCCCATGTGTAGTGAAGGTAAGCGGTTGTTTCCGGTATACGGCCGTTGCGGCTACATTGCCGTAATGAATATATACAAATTCATGTTTTAAAACCTCCTGGCTGTACACACGATAACGATAGCGGGTATTGGGCAACAAATTTTTTAAGTGTACCTGGTGAACCGTGCCCACATTTTTCAAACCATCAGCGGCACAAAAAAACTTCGGACGCTCTGTCTGGTAAAAGTGGCTGCTATCATCAGGCGCCAGCTCCACCCAGGCAGTTGCAGGTTTATTGGTTGTCCATATTATTGACACACCCGAATCAGTCATCGCCTGCAAATACGGACCATGTGAAATTTTTATTTGTTCCTGGGCATTGCCGTGAAAAGCGCCCGCAAGTAAACAAAACACTACCATAACAGGCAGGTAGTGCTTTCGTAATTGTCGTGTTGTCATATTCTTTTTAACTATTTCTAAATTGGGAAGGCTATTTATTACAATAATAGTTACTTTTTTAAAAAGGAATATTATTTGTTAAACTCCAAACCCTACATATTTACGGATATGTACCTGTTCTCCACCGCTCCATTTTCATACAGTTTAATGATTGCATACCCGGGTGGCGTTTCCTGGTAATAATAAGGTTGTGCAGATTTTTCATTTCCCTTACCCCACCAGAAACCACTTATAGCACCATTGCAAAAATAGTTGACGCCATTGTACCATGCCCTGTCCAGCAAATGCTGGTGACCGCTTAAACAAACCTTTACTTTATCCTTATGTTTATAGAAGAGTTGTTTCAGCTCTTTATGATCTTTATGCTGGCCACCTTCCCAGGTGCCCGTAACGGTCAGGATCGGGTAATGTGACATTAGTAGTACGAAATCACCTTGCGGAACTTTCTCCAGTTCCTTTTTTAACCATTCCGTTTGCTCTTCTCCTAAAGTAATGCTTTTGTAATTGCCATCGAGGATAATAAAATGCCAGTTCTTTTTCGAAAAGCTGTAATAGTTATGTGGTATGCCTAACCGTTTTACAGTATAAGGTATACCATACATTTCATCTTCTTTTGACGGAGCCGACCACCACGGATCATGATTGCCGATACAACTGTATACTTCATATCCTTTCAGCGATTGCATACACTCATCCCAAACCGTCCATTGTTCGGTTACTCTTGCCCGTTTTACATTATCATACGAAGCATCATGGATAGAATCTCCGCCATTCAAAAAGAAATCAACCTTATGCTTTTTCACCGCTTCAAGGCATTGCTTAAACCGTTGCGGAATATTGTCATCCGGCCGGATATGCACATCCGTAATGTGCGCAACCGTAAGTACCGGTTTTTTAAATTCACCTTTAGTATCCCTGGCTGCTGTTGCGTGTATATTGGACACCCCTGCTGCTCCTGCCGCTGCAAGCGACGCATTACGCAGAAAATTTCTTCTTTTCATGAACATATTTTCAGTTAAAAAATAAACCGGTGAAACAACTGAGCATCTCACCGGCATTTTGTAGTCTCACACTTTTTTATTCCCAACCGGCAGGTTGAGTTAATTTTTTATTGCTCAATGTTATCTGTGAAGCAGGAATTGGGAAATAATAATATTTAGGTTCAACAAAACTGCGGGGCTGCGCTACATCTTTGGCAAACATAACGCTGCCCGATGTTCCATTAGACAAGATAAAACTTCCGTCAGCAAGATAATATTTCACAATTTTCTCTTTTACATCGGCCGGCAAACCCGCTATCGGGCTTTCATCATCTTTAGATTGAAGAATAGCTATGTCGGCCACTCCATCACCGGTTACATCCAAGCCACCCAGCGCAGGTACATACATGCCACCCGGGTTTTGTGCTAAAAGAGATCCTGCTTTCCAACGATACAGGTCATCCAGCCGGAATCCTTCACAAGCCAGTTCTACCCTACGCTCACGACGTATTTCAAGTATAACGCCTTTATTTGCCCCGGTAACCAATGGATATTTACCGGCAAGATAAGTGTCGGGTGTGCCGTTTGCAGCGGTCATATCCAATGCAGGCATTCCTACTCTTGTTCTCAGCTTGTTTATGGTTACGTCTACATCCCCCTGGGTAAGCGTACCCAGCTCTGCTTTTGCTTCAGCATTAATAAGCAACACTTCCGCATACCTGAATATGGGCAGATCGGTGTAATTTAAAACCCAGCCGCCTCTCAAAGCCGGATCACGCGGGTAGAATTTCACCTGTAAATAACCGCCAAAATTAGGGCGGGTTAGGTACGGATTGCTGCCTGGAGTTGTTATAAAGCCAGGAGGCATAACGGTTTCGGCCAAACGGGGATCACGATCGGTAAACAGGTTTGCAAAAGTTTTTGTATCGTAACCACTTTGAGACGTGAACGGCGTACCATCTGCCATTAAAAACTCATTTGCCAAACTGGAGCTTAAAGCCCATTGCCAGTCTAACACCACATGCGAATTGTTAGCAACGCCCTGCTCCTTGTTGTTTTTCTGGAGGAAAATCACTTCCTTATTCCCCGAGAGATCATTGCTCGTGAACAACGCCCGGTATCCGGCAGCCCCGGTTCCGGTAATGTCAAAACCACCGTTATCCATTATTTCCTGGGAAGCAGATACAGCAAGCTGAAGAAAGGCTTGCGCTGAAGATTCCTGTGTCAGCTCACTATGATATTTACGGTAGGTTCCTTCATGTAAAGCAACTCTCGCCAGCAATGTTAACGCGCTCCACTTGGTTACATACGTATTGTTGGTACGGGCAGGTAATACATTTACCGCAGCATATTCCAGGTCAGCCATTATGGAATCCACCACCACAGTACGCGGGTCCTTGGCCTTCTGCAACATATCTTCCTCTTTATTGCCCAGCACATGCGAATACCAGGGCACATCGCCATAACGCTTAACCATATTATAGTAAAAGTTAGCTCTGAAAAGCCTGGCTACACCAATATAATGGTTGATCACAGCCTGGTCGCCTGTTGTTTTACCCACATTATCCAGCATAAAATTGATGTTGCGCAAAACACCCCAGGCGGCTCTGTCCCAGCCTTTGGTATTTCCCGGGGTTACGCCGCCGCGAATGAGGTTATCTATCTCGCTGCTACCGGTATAAACAGAAATATTATCGGAAAATTTATCAGCCGCTTCCACATCAGCCCATATAGCGCTAAGCTGTTGGGTATACAAACCGTTGGTATAGGTTTCCAGGTCGGCCGCTGTATTAAAAAAGTCGTTGCCGGTAATAGCCGTTGCGGGTGTGCGTTGTAAAAAATCTTTTTTACACGAAATACCCAGTATAGTGGCTACTAAAAGTATATATGAAATTCGTTTCATCAGTTGATTTTTTATTTTTTTAATCTGGTCTGAAGGAACTTCGCATAGACATTTCTTTATATCAGAAATATGTATTTTGCTCCGTTTCATCTTAAAGAAATTAGTGCGTTAAAAATTCAGGTTCAAGCCAAAAGAGTAAGTACGCTGAAACGGGTATGCCGCTTGTGGCCTGTTACCGTCGCCCAATGATTCGGGGTCCAGTTTTACTTTCAGATGCGATATTTCAAAAATATTTTCTGCACTAAAGTAAAAACGCACTTTGCTCAGCTTTAACCGTTGTAATAATGACTCTGGTAAAGCATAACCCACTGTTACATTTTTAACACGCATATAAGCGCCATTCTGCATATACCTTTTATTAGGTTTTGCCAGTGGCGATAATGCATCTTCTGCAGTATAGGCCCGTACAGCAGGGAAATATGCATTGGGGTTTTCAGGCGTCCAGTGATCCATGTTCAGCGTGGTTATATTGGTCCATGGTTGCGCGTAAATGCCCCAGAAATAAACATTCGAATTGCCCGGATACCAGTCTCGCTTACCAATACCCTGCATAAAAACACGCAAATCAAATCCATTCCAACCGGCAGAAAGATCAATGCCATAGGGATAGCGGGAGCTTTTGTTTCCAACGATATGCATATCGCCCGGGTTATCCAGCGTTCTGTCTCCATAGTTAATAACGCCATCTTTGTTAAGATCAACAAATTTAAGGTCGCCCGGATAGAAATTATAACCCTGGTCGTCCTCTCCAAAATCGCGCTGGTTGGGAGAGTTGGCTATTTCCTGTTCATCTTTAAAGTACCCAGCAATTTCGGCTCCCCATATTTCACCGATCTCTCTTCCTTCGTAATAATTAGCATATGTATTACCAAGGTATTTTGTAGGATTATCATATTTTGTAACCCTTGAGCGGTTGTCGGCTAATGTAAAGGTGAGGTTATACCAGAATGGCGAACCTGCCAGCATGGTATTATCTCTCCAGTTCAGGCGCAATTCCCAGCCTTTGGTTTTAAGGTCTCCATTATTTTCAGTAGGGGCTTCAGCGCCAAAAACAGCGGGCAGCTCCTGACCGGGTATCAACATATCTCTTGTATAACGGGTATACTTATCAAAGTTTACGTTAAACCTGTTTTTGAACATGGAGAGATCAACGCCAAAATTCACGCTGGTAATGCTTTCCCAGCTAAAATTATCCGATACAGGTTTGGGGCTGCCCGCAATTGTTGGTCTGGTAGACCCCAATATAATATTGGCCTGACCGGTAGGTAAAATGGGCAAGTAAGGGTATGCATCGTAATAAGGAAAATCCCTGTTATAGGCAAATGTCTGGTTGCCTAAGCTTCCGTATGATGCCCTTAACTTAAACATATCAAGAGACAGCGCATTGCTGACGCTTTTAAAAAACGCCTCATCCGATACTACCCAACCCACTGAAGCAGAAGGGAAGAAGCCCCATCTTTTGCCATCCGGAAAGCGGGATGAACCATCATACCGCCCGTTAAGCTCCAGGAGATATTTTTCCTTATAATTATATCCTAAACGATAAAATACCCCCTGCACAGCCCAGTCTTTTATTTGCTCAGCCACGGTCGTTGTACCGGTGCTCAGATCTATAGAAGGCAGAGAGGAAGATATTAAGCCGTTTTTCCTGGAAGAAAAATAGGTGTAATTGTTATACTCGCTGTTGAAACCAACAAGTGCCTGCACAAAATGATCACCGAAATTTTTATGAAAATCAGTATACACATTATACACATTGTATTGGGTTGTGGTATTCTGATCCTGTGCCCAGGTGTTGGAGAATGTATATTGCGGTATGTTAGCAGGTCCGGTTTTGTATGCTACGGGTACGTCATAAGATCGTACTAAACCGGATCCTCTTCTAAAAGTAGCTTCGGCATTAAAATCCCAAACACCTTTTATCAATGCCGCCTTTGCTGAAAAAGTAGTGACATATTCATTGAGTTTATCCCTGCGTCTTCCTCCTTCCTGCAAGGCGCCCAGTATTGAAGCGCCATCCCCTGTCCAGCTACCATCGGGATTTTTAGGAACAATTAAAGAGCTGGTACGATTTACATTCCAAAAGAAATCACCATCTAAAAATACAGGCGCTTCATAATCAGTGCTGGTAAGCTGTGTATTGTTAGAGAATTTCAGCCAGCTCGTTACATCAAAATCTACTTTGCCTCTTACATTGTAACGGTTGTATATATCGTTGCCATATCTCAGCAAACCATCCTGCCGGTAATAATCGCCGGAGAAATAGTAGCTTAATTTATCGGCACGTTTAGAAATGCTGATATTGGTATTATAGGTGGGAGCAGAATTATTATAGGCCTCTTTCAGCCAGTTTGTAGCTCCGGTATACCCCCAATTGCCATTATCGGAAAGGATTACAGCAGGTAATGACGGGTCTTCTGAACGTTGTTTCGCGTATTCGCGCACAGATTCCGGGTATAAATTATATAGCGGTTTTCCCGCTTCGGTCTTTATATCCATAACAGTATACGGATCGGTAACCAGTTCAGGCATTTTACCTATCGTACGGTAGCCCACCATTCCGTTCACCGCTACATTCAGCTTATTCCCTTTTGCTTTTTTGGTTGTGATCAGCACTACGCCAAAAGCGCCACGGGCGCCGTATATAGCAGAAGCAGCGGCATCTTTTAATACGGAAACTGCCTCCACATCATTAGGGTTAATACGCGCCACCTCGTCCATGCTGTAAGGTATATTATCCACAAGAATTAATGGGTCGCCTCCGTTGATGCTTGTGAAGCCACGGATATTGAATGCCGGGTTGGTAGTTGCTCTTCCGTTGGAACTGGTGATATTAAGGTTGGGTATCAAACCCTGTAAACCAGAACCGAGGTTTGCAATAGGTCTGCTTTCTAATTGTTTGGCGGTGATCATATCAACAGCCCCTGTGAGGTTTACCTTCTTTTGCGTACCAAAACCTACCACCACTACTTCGTCTAAGTTCTTATCGCCGGGCACCAGTTGCAAATGGATGGTCGCATCCTTTTTTATGGTATATTCCTGCGTCAGGTAGCCAATGAATGAAATTTCCAGCACGCTGTTCAGCGGCGCTTCTATAGTAAATGTGCCATCAGCTCCTGTAGATACCCCCGAAGTGCTGCCTTTGATACGGATGCTTACACCCGGTAACGGCTGCCCTGTTTCATCGGTTATCCGGCCTTTGATAATGCTGCTCATGATTTCATTTACTGCAGCATTGCTCAGCACTACCAGGTTGTTGTTCAGTACCCTGTAATGTAATGAGGTATTGCGTAATACGTCATTCAGCAGGGTTTGAATAGATACCTTCTCCACTGCTACATCTACCCTCACGTTTGCCGGCAACTGCTTATCTTCATACAGGAACCGGTAGGTCGTGCTCTTCTGAAGCATATTGAATAACTTCTTCAATTCAACATTTTTCACCGAAATACTCACATCATTTTGAGAATACCCGGTTGCAGAGGCCTGGAGACATACTACAATTAATAATATTGCAGTTAATTTCATGACAATAAGCAGTTTGTGAAATTTTGGACACGTATCCCCATTTGATTGGGATACAATCAATTTTTTCATAATTTTACTTTCTTAAGTTTAATAATAGGTACAGGTGATCGCGTTAAGAAAACCTGCACCGGATTTAACTAATAAAGGGAGATGTAACAGCATCTCTCTTTTTCATGGAGAGGGGGTATTGATTCATGTCATAAGCATATCCTTTTTGGTTATTAATTTATTTGATGATAACGTTTCTTCCCATTATTTCGAAATCAAAATAATTAATGATCTGGAGCGCCGATAATGCCTCGGCAATGTTTTCTTTTTCAAATACACCTGAAAAATTTTTTCCTCCCAGGTGCTGGTTGGTGAGAATGATATCCACATTGTACCATTTTTCCATTCTGTCTATTACATCTGTAAACGGTTCATTATCGAACACCAGCCTGTTTTCTATCCATGACACTTCCGGTATTACATCTGCCAGCGTACTTTGCTTCAGTGAATCAATATGATATATTTTCTTATTCCCATTATACGTACCTGCAGACGGAGCCGGTATATCATTGTTCGCAGCAGGCCTGTTTTCCTGTACATCAATGGTTATTTTTTCATTGGGTTTCAGGAGTATTTTCTGCTCAGGGCGGTCTTTGGTCGTTAATTCAATGGAACCCCTCAGCAGGGAAGTTTGCACTTTATCGCTCCCGGGGTAACTGCGTACATTAAACGCCGTACCCTTTACAAGAATACTAACCGTTTTAGCGTGCACAATCATGGGAACCGACTCATTATGAGCTACATCAAAAAAAGCTTCCCCGGTAAGGGTGACTTCTCTTTCATTTTTACCAAAATCAGCATTATAGCTAATCCGGCTATCACTGTTCAACCATACTATTGTGCCATCGGGGAGTACCGTTTTAGATCGCGTTCCGGGCATGGTATTTACTTCATTTATCTTATGCTGCGCAATCCCTGCATTTCCCTTTTCCCTTCCGGTCATAAAAAAAACCGTTGCCGCTATAGTTATCAGACCCGCAGCAACCGCCATCCATTTTTTTATACCGGGCATAGCCGCACCACTATTATACGTTAGCGGCAACGGAACGGCTTCAGATTCATTATTAAATTCGCGGTTAAACTGCAACCGGAACTGTTCTAACGACCTTCTTTTTGCTTCGTCTGTGCGGTATACCTGGCTGGAAGGATTGTCGAAATATTGGCAGTAGATATCCACTTTATAGGCAATTTCAGGATACTCCTGTAACAGGTGTTCCAACTCTTTTAGCTCATCAAGGGATGCCTCACCGGATAATTTGCGGGCAACCAGTTGCCAGATTTTATTATACGACATTCACGTAAAGGTTCTTTTGAATGATTAAAGGAACCTAAAATCAAAAAAATCCCCTAAAAGGACCGGGAAAAACAGAAAATTATTTACGGATGAGAAAGCTGAGCGACTGTACAATGCGTTTTCCGGCAATAGCCATTTGCGCATCAATCGTTTTTACAGAAATATTAAGTATTTGTGCAATTTCCTTATACTTTAACCCGTCTTCTCTTACCAGCTTAAAAATAAGCCTGCATTTAGGCGGCAGGTTTTCAACAGCCGCGTGTATGGATTTAAGTACCTCTTTTGAAACCATCAGATCCTCCGGATTCTGACTTGTGCCTCCTACATGCTGCAACAATATGTTATTCAAATCAAAATCAACCCGGGGTTTATTGCGACTGAGATATTTAATAGAGAGATTTTTCACCGATACATAGAGGTACACTTTCAGGTTCTCTATTTCAAGCAGCCGCATACGGTTGCGCCACAGGTTAATAAAGGTATCGGAAACAATTTCTTCAGCAACCTGTTCATCTTTTACAAAGGAACGGGCAAGATGGTATAGTCCGTCATTGAAATGAAGGAATATTTTTTCGTATGCTGCCTGGTCATTAAATAAGGCAACCTGCTCAACCCAGTATTGTAATTGCAGTTCGTCTTGCATGCGGAAACAAATTACTGTTTTCTACGCAACCTGCACTAACCCAGGCAGGAAATCTTTGCTTTAAACATTATATATAAAGCAGACATACGAACGCAAACGATTTCGTAAAAAGGTTTCCAACCTTTGAAAGGTTGGAAACCTTGGCTCTCCATCAGCTTTCTATGGAATAACTCTCACCGTCATAGTAATAGTTAGCCATGTTTTTGTGAACATTAATAAATTGATCTCTTCCTCCAAACCAGTCTAAAACCTCTTTACGCATAACACTGGTTGGCAATTCTGAAAGAATGCTTTGCCAGGAAGACCACTTGTAAGTAGTAAAATCATCTGTTATTTTATGCTTTAAAGGATTTGCATGTATGTAAACAATAGCCTGCGTGAAGTAACTTTCTTTATTTATTTCAATGCGTTTAAAGGGCTTATAAAAAAGATTCCCCTTTCTTTTGTACCTGTTATTGAAGGAAAGCGCATAGCATTGAAAGAATCGCTTAAATGTTTGTTCCAGGAGTTCAGCGATATTTACATTTTTACCACGCAGAAACCTGTTTTCTGTTAATGTAATTTCTTTAGGATCAGTTCTCAGTAAAGTAGCTTTAATTTCTTCCGTGGATTTTACTTGCACAATAAAATGAAAATGATTAGATAATAAACACCATGCATAAGTATTAAGAAATCCTGAGAGATAAACATCAAATTTTTTTAAGAAAAAGTACTTGTTTTCATCTTCTCTAAAAAGAAGTTCACTATTATTCGTTCTGTTGAAAACATGATAAATACCATGCTCACTAAATTTAGCGAGATGTTTTTCCGGTATAGGCATATTCTAAGATAGCACAAAACTTTAATTTCAAAAAGGTTGCCAACCTTTGAAAGGTTGGCAACCTTTAATATTTTTTCAGGTCACTTATAATAATGCTGTCTTTCGTTGCAGGAAGAAGTGTATGTTTATATTGGTATAGCATCCCTTCCCAGTCGCCATACATGGCATTGGGCAGTACAATAAACTTTGTGCCGAAGAGGGTGGCGTTATCGCGGGTGGCGGCGTTGCGGATATCAGCCGGCTGCTTATCAAAAACCGCGCTGAAATCGCTGAGGTTATCGCCAAAGAGCATAATGATCTCATGTGTATCCGAAACGGTTTGCCGGCGTGGCTCCTTGCCGGAAGTAGTGGTTTTAAAAGTAAGGTGGCTGTTCACCGCATCGGGGAAACCCCAGCGCTGAATATCCTTTAAAGTAGCATCCCGCTCAGCTTCCAGGCGGTTGGTAATATAAAATACATCCACACCCCTGCTTTTGGCATACTTAAAAAATGATAAGGCGCCGGGTACGGTATCGCAATCCACTCTTTTTGTCCACTCCATCCACGATGCATCCGCGTATTCTTCATGCTTTAAAGCAATATGCACCTGGTAGGGACTGTTGTCTAATATGGTTTCGTCAATGTCGGTTACTAATGCTATGGGCTTGCTGTAAGACTGCTGTAATAAAATATCCAACTGCATTCTTGCCGTATTATAGGCCTGGTAACACAGCGCTTTATATTCGGAAGCTCTTTGCTGCCATACCGCTCCCCATAACGGGCCCTGTGTAACCAGTGTTGCAGCATTAGTGGGAACAGAAGCGGCACGCTGCACTTTACATGAGCCTGCTGCTAAAAGAAAAAATAAAAAGACAATCCCTTGCTTTGAAATGTTATTCATGAATAGAGATTTAGGTATGAGGTATGAGGTGTAGGGTATAAGGCATAAGGTAAAAGGTA
>CAYVEI010000023.1:13692-25084 GCA_964450515.1 uncultured Terrimonas sp.
ATAAGGTGGGGGGCACTTACTTACCACTCACTGCTTACCTCTCTCCTCTGCCTGCGGTCTGACGCTCCTTACGTCGCGTACCGACCGCCGATGGCTCACTTCCGTTCCGCTACCCACCTGTTCAGCATATTACCCGGCGTTTCAATCACTACTTTGTAAAAAGAAGACGGGAGCTTGCTTACATCTATTATCGCTTCCTGCTTTGCCAAAGGCACAGTAGCCTGTAAAGTATATTCATCTTTTCCTCCTTCCTTAAAATGATTGGTTGTGCTCAGCCATATCTTCGCGTTTCCTTTCTTTTCAAGCGCCTTCCACGTAATGCGCAGCTTATTATCCAGCAGCGACATATCAGCCGTGGTGGCATATAACTTCCCGGTTAAAGGCACACCGTCAATTTCCATTAACTGCTCACGGGGTATGGAGATGTTTAAAAATGCAGCAAGAGACGGCATAATATCCACAATACCGGGGTTACCGGTTTTAAAATAATTGTTCAATCCTTTGGCATTGGTTACGATCCAGGTGCTTCTTTCCCTGTCCGACTGCCCGCCATGCCCTTTTCCATTATCAGCGCTTCTGCCATGATCCGTGGTAATATAGATCACCCAGTCTTCTTTAAAATTTTGTTCCCGGTATTGGATCGCCTGCCACAGCCTGCCAACCTGGTCATCCATCATGGCTATCGCTTTATAAAACTGCTCACTGTCGCCATACATATGTCCCATATCATCTGTATACTCTAAGTATACCCAGGAAAGATCAGGCGCTTCTTTTTTAATATGATCCGCTGCGTTATTTACAACGGATTCGTCTATACGATGCATAAAATCCCTGCCCTTATCATGCGGAAAATTTACAGTATCTAATTCCAGTCCGTCGTAATGATAATCTAATTTTATGTTACCGGTAGCCGGCAGGTTTTCTCCTACCAATTTGGTACGGTTATCTTCCCAGCTCGAAAATATGGCTGTTTTCTTTTGGGGATATTGTGCTTCAAAAAAACGGAAGATGGTCCAGTAATTATAATTAGGAGCAGCAATATCGTTATCCCAAACATTGTGCTTGTTTACCCAGGTGCCGGTAAGCAAGCTATTGTAGCCAACGGCCGAAATGGTAGGTGTTTCCGAATAGCCGCCTTTTTCACCTCCCACATGTGCTTTCGTATATCCGCCTGCTTTGGCAATGGCATCCAAAGCGGGCGTGTTCAGTTTTTCAATTACATCGGAGGATATGCCGTCAACGATAACGAAAATGGCTTTTTTGCTGTTTTGGGCAAAGCTGCCCAGGCAAAGGCTCATCAATAATATAAATGTCACATACTGCTTCATATAACAAATTTAATGGTCTCTTTTAAGTGGAGAAATGCGTATTTGTTTCAAAAATGAAATATTATTTCTTAATGATGGTGCGGGAAGTATTCATTTTCCACGCTGCCATCGCTGTATAATTTTAAAATGGCATAGCCCGGTGGTGTCTCTAAATAATACCCATCACCTGCCGACTCCTGATCACCTTTTCCCCACCAATAACCGCTCATAGCGCCATTGCAGCAATACCACACCTCATTGTAAAGCGTTTTATCATATAAGTGATTATGCCCGCTCAGCATTACCCTCACCTTATTACGATGCCTGTAAAAAAGATCTTTTAATTTTTTATTATCAGAATGGTTGCCGCTCACAAGAATGGGTGTGGCGCCAAATACGGGATAATGCGACATGAGCAGCGCAGGTGTACCCGGAGCTATTTTTTCCAGGTCGTTTACCAGCCAGTTGTATTGCTCATCATCGAGCGAAATATTTTTATTGTTGCCGTCTAATATAATAAAATGCCAGCCCTTACGGTTAAAACTGTAATACCGGTGGGGTATATTCAGCCGTTTAACCACGTATGCTTTACCATACATTTCATCATCCGCCGAGGGCGCCGCCCACCATGGATCGTGGTTGCCGATACAACTAAACAATTCATACGTTTTTACGTTCTCCATACATTCATCCCATGCCGCCCATTGTTCGGTTACCCGATCCCGCTTTATATCGGGATAGTCGGCAGCATGTATAGCGTCTCCACCATTTAATATAAAATCTATATTGTGCTTTGTCACATCATCCAAACACCGCTTATACCGCTGTGGAATATCTTCTTCAGGGCGGATATGCACATCAGTAATATGCGCAATGGTAAGTGCAGGTTTTTTCTTCCTGCTATCCATTGCAGTAGCTTTACCCACAGCAAAAACAGAACCGGCAGTAAGCCACCCCGCCCGCTTTAGCAAAGATCGTCTTTTCATTCCATTTTTTTAAGGATGGCATTACCGGAAACATTTTAGCTGTTTCCGGTAATGCAACAAACAATGCCTTCAATCCATAAAAGTTAGTTCCAGCCAAATATTTGTTCCAGCGCCGGATTTAATGTAATCTGGTTAAACGGAATAGGCCGGTAATAATATTGAGGATCTTTAAACAATCTTGGTGTTACTTCTGTAACAATAGTTCCGCCACCATTCCCGTTTTTAAGATATACGGTTACATCATCACCAAAATTTCCTGCTTTATAGTATACTAATTTTACGCCCAGCGAGTTTTGTTCCTGTTGATCAGAAGGCGGTATAGAAGCATTTTTATCAATCAGAATAATATCAGGAACAGCATCTCCTGTAAGGTCATATTTCCCTAAGCCGGGGAAATACATTCCATCCGGAATAATTTCCAGGCGTTTACCTGCTCCCCATCTCATCAAATCATTATAGCGATATCCTTCTAAGGCAAACTCTACCCGCTTTTCACGTCTGATTTCGAGAATAACACCCTGGTTAGCACCACTTACTGCGGGATATTGCGCCGCAAGCACAGGATCCACGTTTGCATTAGCTGCAGACAGGCTCAGCCCCGGTAAACCAGCCCTGCTCCTCAGTAAATTAACCGACTTATCAAGATCGTCCTGCGTAAGTGTACCCAACTCAGCCAAAGCTTCAGCATACGTTAACAATACCTCGGCATAGCGGTAAGCCGGATAATCTGTTCCGGCCAGCACCTTCTGATCTGTACTGTTGATATATCCTTTTAACTGGTGGTAGCCTGTAAAGTTTTTATTAAGGCGTTGAATATACGGAACAGGGTTAGCCGCATTGCTGGCTAAAATAAATCCGGGGTATAAAAGCGTTTGCGAAAGTCGGGGGTCCCGGTTTTCAAATTCTTTCACAAATCCAAATGTTTCATATCCTGCCTGATCCGTAAACCTTGAACCATCTTTCATTAAATAGGTTTGCACCAGCTCACGGGAAGGCGATTGCTCATAATCATTGATGCTATATTTATTATCTCCGCTCCTGTTAAGGTCCTGATCATAAATATTGGCTAACAATACTTCCGGGTTGCCGGCAAGACTTAGACTGGTAAACAAAGCGAGATAATCTGCATCGGGATTCCCTGTATTATATATTTCATAATTCCCCGAACTGATAATTTCTCCTGCCACCTGCTGCGCTGTTTGTAAAAAAGCATCGGCTGAAGTTTGTAAATTCAGCTCAGGATGATATTTCCGGAAAGTGCCTTCATGTAATGCTGTTCTTGCATATACCAGCTTCACTACTCCCGCACCGGGCGTTCCCTCAGGAACCGACTCTTTTACATGAGCAGCAGCAAAAGCAAAATCAGCCATTACGCTATCCATTACAAGAGAACGGGAATCACGCGGCTTATATAAATTTATACTATCCGTAGGATTTAATGTTTGCGAATACCAGGGCACGTCCGAATAACGGCTTACCATACCTGCATAAAATTGTGCACGGTAAAACCGGGCCAGCCCGGCATAATGATTTTTTACCTCCTGCGACACCTGGGCCTTATCATAGTTCTCCAGGAAATAATTAATATTCCTGAGCCGGCCCCAACTCCAGCCACCCGTTATATTTTGAGAACTGGGTGTTCCAGTCATCATGGATTTTATTTCCACCGCAGCGGTAGTTGCTTTGTCATCTGTTCCCTGGTCGCTGGTATATTGTCCGGCCCCGGGAATACTCAATAAGCCATTAATATAGGAAGCCAGATCTTCTTCAGAGTTAAAGAACAGGTCCGGCGGAACGGAGGTTTGCGGATAACGGTCCATAAAATCTTTCCTGCAGGAGATTGCTGACAGCATTAATACTCCGGCAAGCAATGTATATAGATATTTTACTTTTTTCATACATTCATTTTTTAGATTGTCACATGTATACGGCAGGCTTAAAACCCCGCTTAAAAATCAAGATTAAGACCTACTGCATATTTTCTCTGGTAAGGATATGCCCAGCCGTAACCATCTGCCACAGCTTCAGGATCAATATATTTTTTTATAGAAGAAAATTCATACAGGTTTTCCCCGGTAACAAATAATCTTAACCGGCTTACTTTTACTCTTTTGGTGAGTGAAGCAGGTAAAGTGTATCCTAATGTAATATTCTTAATCCTCAGGTAAGCTGCATTTAATAAATACCTGGTTTGAGGTAGGTCTAACCCTGAACCATAATTGGCATCTGCCAGCCACGACTGCAGAACAGGAAAGTAGGAGTCTTTATTCTCATCTGCCAGTCCGGCAGCTATATAAGAAGCAGAATGCCGGTCGCGGTCAGTTCCGGTTTCAGATGCTGCGCGGTAATAATCAAGGTTCCACTCATAAATACCTGCATAAGGCTGTTGGTAAGGTCCCCAGAACAAATAATGTTTGGGATAAAAATCTTTCTTGCCCACACCCTGGAGAAATACAGTCAGATCAAAATTATTCCAGTCAAAATCAAGATTGATTCCATAGCGATACCTCGTACTATTGTTGCCGATTATTTTCAAATCCTTAGGATCCGTCTGCGTGTTCCCCTGCTCTATCTTGCCATCCTTATTCTGGTCAACATATTTTGGCCATCCTTCAACAATATCCAATGCGCCCCAGGGAACGATCGCGAACTCATCCAGTGCATCAATCTCTTCCTGGCTTCTAAAATAGCCGTCGCTCACCAACCCCCATATTTCACCTATCTCCTGCCCCACCCTGTAATCACCTAACAGCAATTGGTCATTCTTGTATTTGGTGATTTTAGTGCGTGAGTCAGAAAGAATAAATTTCACCCCAAAAGAAAAAGGCTTTGAAGCCAGGTTAAAGTTATCGCGGTAAGCAAGGGATAATTCCCAGCCTTTTGTAGAAAGATCTGCTACATTCTGGGTTGGAGCACTCGTTCCAAGTACGCCGGGCAATTCTGCTACAGGACCAAGCATTCCTATTGTATTACGCACAAAATAATCAAAGCCCCCCTGCACTCTATTCTGCAGTAAACCAATATCCGCACCCACATTAAATGTGGTTACTCTTTCCCAGGTATAGGTATCAGGATCAACGTTCAAATTAGGAGCCCCGGTAATGATAGAAGGATAGGAGTTGTTTATGATATAGGAAGCTCTTCCGGTTGGCAGGGTTTGTATATATCCGAAATCACTTACGCTCTGATTACCAAGATCGCCGTAAGATATCCTGAACTTAAGCGACGACACCTGCCGGGAAATACGCTGAAAAAAGGGCTCTTCGCTGGCTATCCATGCTGCGGAAACGGAAGGGAAAAAGCCCCACCTGCGTTCACTGGGGAAACGGGAAGAACCATCGTATCTGCCATTACCTTCAATAATATATCGTCCCTTAAAGCTATAATTCAACCGTCCGAAAACGCTTCGGAGCGCATAGGTGGTATAATCTGCGGAAAGCGTAGGGTTTTCTCCGGTGGTCAATCCTATATAAGGCAGCGATGAAGATATGAGCCGGTCGCGGGACATGCCTTCGTACGACCAGATATATTCTTCCTGATTATAGCCTGCAATTACTTTAATAGCATGATCAGTACCAATTTGTTTGTTATAATTAGCAAACAGATCATATACATCATGTTTAACAATTCCATTTCTAACAGACACAGAGCCATTGCCACCTTCTTCGCGGATATCACCCTCCCCAAAGCCGATCTCGAATTTTTTGTAATCGGTATTATATTTCCATATCTCTCTTTTGAAGCTGGTACTGCCTGTAACCTGAAGGTCGCCGTTTAAAAAAGTAGCCGTTGCACGGGAAATATTTTGAAAACCAAACCTTGTTTCCACATTCCGGCCTCCATCGGTCAACCGGGCGGCTAATCGGCCTGCGCCGGTATTTGCCCATGAACCATCAGGATTTTTAGCCACCTGGGTGGGTTGTAAATAATACAGGTCGGTTATGTTAATAGAAGGTGCGTCTGTTTCGGTTTGGTATATATTGAGGTTGTTCTCTACTTTTAACCAGGTTAGCGGAGTAAAGTTAACCTTAGCTCTTAATCCATACCGGTTCCAATCATCCTTTGACAGCTTATTCAACCCGTTTTCCTTGGTCCAGTCGGCGGAAAGTAAATATCCAAAGGGTTTTCCTTTGCCGATCTCCGATCCGCCACTAAAAGAAATACTGTGGTTTTGGGAAGAACTCATTTTATTAAAGAAGTAATCATTCCAGTTATTATTGCCCATGTATATCCACATCGAAGGATCATTAGGGTCGGTGCGCACATCCTCAACAGAAGGATCTTCAGACCTTTCTTTAGCCCATTGATACTGGTAATCCGAATAATTGACATAATCCCAGGGCGTATTATCGGTAGATGTTTCCAGCACACGAGAATAAATATAAGGGTCGGTTATCTGGTTGGGTAATACGGTACGGCGCGACCACGAAAAATAGTTATTGTAGGTTACCCGCTGTTTACCGCCGCTGGCGCCCTGCCGGGTAGTAATCAGGATAACACCAAAAGCAGCCCTTGCACCATAAATAGCCGCCGAAGCCGCATCACGCAACACAGTCAAAGATCCAATATCCTGCGGATTCAGGCGAAGGATATCATCGGTTGTAGAAGCTATCCCATCAATGATTACCAGGGGTGAAGCGCCTCCTCCTGTTAAGGTTGTTATACCGCGAATATTAATATTAGGCGTTGCGCCAGGCCTGCCTCCGGGATATGTAATATTCAATCCGGGGCTTAGTCCCTGTAATCCCTGGAAGAGATTGGCAATAGGGCGCTCGGCCAGTTGCTTACCCGATATCTGGTCTACCGCACCGGTAATATTAATTTTCTTTTCCGAGCCATAACCGACCACCACTACTTCATTCAAAGAATTTTCAACAGCCAATAGCGTAACCGTTAGCGAGGTTCGGCCCTCTACAGCTATTTCCTGGGTTTCGTGACCAATAAAAGAAAAAACCAGTATTGCGTTTTCAGGAACCTTAATTTCAAAATCGCCGTCAGTTCCGGTAGTGGCGCCTATATTGGCATTTTTCAGTTGTACGCTTACGCCAGGCAATGCTTCTCCCAGGGAGTTAATGACTTTGCCTTTTACTACCACATCGTTTTTTTCAGTTCCCCGCGGAGCTATAACCACAAGGCTTTCAGATAGCATACGGTAACCCAGCCTGGTATTACTTAATATTTCCTTTAGCAGGTCTGCAATGGAAACATCCCTGGCGTCAATGCTAATTTTATGATTAAATGGCAGATAATCATCATTATATACAAAACGAAAGTTTGTATTTTTTTCAATAGCAGCTAACGCCTTTTCCAGACTGGTTCGGGAAAGATTGAGAGAAATTTTTTGTGAATGTACGTCTGCGCTTACATGCATACAAAGCACAAACAGAAAAAAGGCAGTAAATTTCATAATCATGAAAAATTTACGTAGGCTTCGGCAATGGCGAAGCCGGTTAAGCAGTAGGTTTTTTTGCATACCTTTGATTTGTTGGTTAAAGTTTTTGTTCGATTGTTCCTACAAAAATCCTTATAGCCTTCATTGTACGGGAAATGTTTGCTCCATTTCCCGTTTTTTATGGCTATACAAACTGGATTATTATACAAGTTTAATGGTTAAGAAGATTCAGGCTGACTCATAATATTCGTTTAGGTTATTAAAGCGCTATTTCAGAAAGAATTTTTATACTATCACTCAATCCAAATTACACCACTGCTGTCTTTTTTATACCGGAAAGCAGTTCCGGTTAATTGAAAAGCACGCAATACTTCTTCCAGACTTTCTCCTTCAAATGTGCCGGTAAGCTTAATTTGTTTTTTATCCTCAGTTTTAAACCGGATATCAGCGCCAAACCATTTTTCAAGTGATGAGGCAATTTTTTCAAAGGAGCTGTTCTTAAATGCCAGTTTATTTTCCACCCATGCTGTTTCAGCAATGATGCTGTCATTCATAGTAGTAATCGCTCCTCTTTTCACATATATTTTCGCTTCTGCATTTTGCTTTTCCGGAATAGTGCTCCTGCTTTCATCCGGCAGACCTGAAGGCATTGCCACCGTTAATTTTTCATTCGGCCTCAGCACGATAACATTTTCCTTATTTTTATCAAATTGCACTTCAACCACTCCCTGGATGAGCGAAGCTACCGCACTGTCCTCATCGGCATAAGCCCTTATATTGAACAGCGTGCCCACTACTTTTACGGTAAAGGCCTTTGTATGAACAAAAAAAGGTTTATCATTTTCTTTAGCAACATCAAAATAAGCTTCTCCTGTTAGTTGTACATCCCTGGTTTTACCATTGAACTGTTGAGGGTAATCCAGTGAACTTCCCGCATTGAGCCGCACTTTTGTTCCGTCGGGAAGCAGCACTTCCGATCGGGAGCCCATTTGCGTTTCAAGACGTTGCAAGGCTATCTTTTCTTTCTCTTCAACAGGCTTCATTATCCATTGTAACCCTGCAAATAATAAAGCCACAATACATGCCGCTGCAACCATATAAAGTAAAACCCTCACTCGTTTTACCGGGGAGTTTACTGTGCTATTTTCCATGCTTACTACAGTTCCATGAACAGAATCCTGTTCAATGGCTAAGGCTAAACGTTGTTTGTGTTTTTCCAGCAGAAGGGATGTTTCTTCCGGGTTGAAGGATTTATATTTATCGCGCCACTCCTGGTTCATCAATTCCTGTATATATAGCGCATATGGATGCTGCTGCAGTAAATGATCCAGTTCTTTTATCTCATCTTCAGCTATTTCCTTTGCCGTTTTGCGGGCGAGAAGATGCCATATCCGTTCATTAGTCTCATGATACATAGGCGATAAAAATTTAAGACAGGACGACAAACAAAAACTCCCTAAAACATTTTAAAATAATTTTCATTCAGGGCGAAAATAAGACTGGATAAGATCGTTAGACATATCTAACTGTATGGCTAAAGAAAGCTTTTTTATAGCAATAGCCAATTGAGCGTCAACTGTTTTTGTGGAAATTTCTAAAAGTTCAGCTACCTGCTTATAGCTGAGCCCATCCATTTTTACCAGCCGGAAAATAAGTTGGCAACGGGCAGGAAGTTCGCGGATAGCTTTTTCAATAAGCTGGGATACTTCCGTAGAGATAAGCCTGTCTTCCACATCAGGCGCAATAGCCAGGGCATCCCTGTCTAATGATTCATAATCAATATGCTTCTTACGCCGGCTCAGGCTGTTCAGCGATAAATTCCGTGTGCATACATACAAATAAACCAACGGTTCACGCACATTTCCTAACTGTTGCCGTTTTTGCCACAACATGATAAACACATCGGAAACAACCTCTTCAGCCAAATGAAAAGAACCGGTTATGGAAGCGGAAAAATGAATGAGCTTACCGCAGAGCAGTTCATACAACAGGTCGTACGACTGCATGTTTCCTGTAGAACAAACATCATAAAATAAAGATTTGACCCGGCTGTCATTTCTCATGTCATAAAAGTAAATAAAAGGTCTTGCAAATTATACATGTATGGTATTACCAGTTTATTATCAACATGTATTTTAATCATATCAATCGTTTGCGTCATTTTACGCTATATCTTCTGACAGTGTAAAATACAATTATACATATTAGAACCAGGAATAAAAGCAAACAAAAGCCCCCGAAGGCACCTATGCTGCTTTTTCCGTATTTTTGCAGGCTAATTTGTAATTATTATGAGCCGTAAAGGAAAAGTTCTGGTGGCAATGAGCGGCGGTATAGACAGTACGGTTACAGCGCTTATGCTCCACGACGAAGGATACGAAGTAGTGGGCATTACCATGAAAACATGGGATTATGCCAGCGCAGGCAGCAGTAAAAAAGAAACGGGCTGCTGCAACGTGGATAGCTTTAACGACGCCCGCATGGCGGCGGTGGAACATGGATTCCCTCATTTTATATTAGATATCCGCAGCGAATTCGGCGATGCGGTAATAGAGAATTTCGTGGAAGAATACCTTGCCGGACGCACGCCCAACCCCTGCGTAATGTGCAATACCCATATTAAATGGAGAGCGCTTTTAAAAAGAGCAGATGCGCTGGATTGCGAATATATTGCTACGGGTCACTATGGTAATATTCATCAGCATACCAACGGGCGGTACTATATCAGCAAAGGCGCAGATGAAACCAAAGACCAGAGTTATGTGCTGTGGGGCCTGCAGCAGGATCTGTTGAGCCGTACGATGCTGCCGCTGGGCAAATACCGTAAAACGGAGATCAGGCAAATGGCGCTGGACTACGGCTATCCCGAACTGGCTAAAAAAAGCGAAAGCTATGAAATTTGCTTTGTGCCGGATAACGACTACCGTGGCTTCCTGAAAAGAAGAGTAAACGGACTGGAGGAAAGGGTAAACGGGGGCAATTTTGTGGATGCAAGCGGGAAGATCATCGGGCAGCACAAAGGATATCCCTTTTATACTATTGGACAGCGCAAAGGACTGGATATAGCATTGGGTAAACCCGCCTATGTTACGCAAATTATACCAGAAACCAATACCGTTGTTTTGGGTGATGAAGACAACCTGAACCGCCAGGAAATGCTGGTGGGCAAGCTCAACTGGTTAAAATACAACGGCATAACCAACGGGATGGAAGCCGTAACCAAAATCCGGTATAAAGACCGGGGGGCGCTTGCTGCGGTGTATAACCACGAAAAAGGTATACAGGTGCGCTTTTATGATCATGTAAAAGGTATTGCCCCGGGACAAAGCGCTGTATTTTATGAAGGCGATGATGTGATTGGCGGGGGAGTTATTCTGAGGAATGAGTGGTGAGTGATGAAAGTGAGAGGTGTGTGGGTAAAAACAAGCACTAATCTCATCATCCGTGGTTTTAGCTCATAGCGGACCGCTGAAAGCTGATTGCCACCCTGCAATAAAAAGAGAGTCAAAGCGTTAGCAATCGGAAAGCTTCTTTCCGATTTTTATTTTAACAGGTATAAGCAACCTTATGCTTGTTGGGATTGCCTGTATTAAAGCTTTTTTCTAATCTTTGTATATGAGCAAAAGCCGTAAATATTTCTTTCTTATCCTGGCCATACCTCTTTTTTTAAGCCTGCAGTTTTGCAAAAGGGAAACGGATGCTTTTAC
>CAYVEI010000023.1:25184-37559 GCA_964450515.1 uncultured Terrimonas sp.
CCATACCTCTTTTTTTAAGCCTGCAGTTTTGCAAAAGGGAAACGGATGCTTTTACCGTAGTACCGCTTACAGATTACTACCCCACCCAGGTAGGGAAATATATTATATATCAGTTAGATTCTACCGTATTTACCAATTTCGAAACCACTAAAGAAATCCATAGCTACCAGGTAAAAGATATAGTGGATGCCGAAATAGCGGATAACCTGGAACGCCCCACTTTTCGTATTCGCAGAATGATCAGGGATTCTGCAGGATTAAATCCCTGGACAGATATGGCAACATTCATGGTAACACCACTGCCTAATTCCGTTGAATATGTTGAGAACAATCTTCGCTTTATAAAATTAAGATCTCCCGTAAGGGAAAACTATTTCTGGCAGGGCAATAGCTATATTAATGCTGCCGGTGACCTGGATTATCTGAAATCCTGGGAATATAATTATACTAATGTAGGACAGCCCTATCTTATTGGTAACCAAACTGTGGAAAATACGGTAACCGTATTACAGTCAGACGAAACTACAGGCAACCCGGAATTGTTTCCCAACAGTGTGGCTTCCAGAAATTACAGTATAGAAGTGTATGGAAAGAACATTGGGCTTATTTATAAAGATTTTATTTACTGGCTTTATCAAAAGAACAACACCCTTGGCAATTGCCGTGTTGTTGTTAACGGGCATGCAGATACGCCGTGCCCATACGATGAAGACTGTGATTTGCTTGCTCAAACCCTTGGTGGCTATATGAAATGCGATACTATCGCCAGCCGTTATTCCTACGATGGCTATGGTATTAAGCTGCAAATGATTGAACATAACTAACGCATAGCATGCCTTTTCTATGAAAACAATAGCGTCTTTATTCTTTTTTTTCCTGGCATTTGCACTAAAGGATGCTCCCGCACAGTCTTCAAGGTATATTATTGTTTTAAAAGATAAGAACAACAATCCCAATTCACTTAGCAATCCTTCGCAATATTTATCCCTTAAGGCCCTCGAAAGAAGAACAAGACAGCATATCTCCATTGACAGCTCAGACCTTCCCGTTAACCCGGCTTATCTCGACAGCATTCGCCATGCCGGAACCGTAAGCATACTGAATATTTCCAAATGGCTGAACCAGGTTTTAGTACAAACCACCGATCCGGCTGCATTACAAAATATAAATGACTTTTCTTTTGTACAATCGGTTACAGGAATTGCCGCCAGAACCTCCGGCCCGGGAAAGGATGAAGCAGAACGGTTCAAAGAAATGATATCTCCCCTGAAAAGAACCTATACCGTACAGGGTGGCAACGACTATTACAGTTACGGCGATATGTATGCGCAGGTAAATATTCATGAAGGAGCATTCCTGCACAACAAAGGTTTCCGGGGCGAAGGAATGACCATTGCCATTTTAGACGCGGGCTTTTACCATTACGATACCAACCCCGCATTCGACAGCGTACGGCTGAATAACCAGGTATTGGGCACCTGGGATTTTGTTGCCAATAAAAGCAGCGTAACAGAGGAACATTCACATGGAATGGTATGTTTTTCTACCATCGCTGCCAACCGCCCCGGGTTGTTGGTAGGCACGGCGCCCAAAGCAAATTTTTATTTATTCAGAACAGAAGATGTGGCTACCGAATACCCGGTGGAAGAACAGAACTGGGTGGCCGCGGCCGAAAGAGCCGACAGCCTCGGCGTTGACCTGATCACTTCTTCGCTGGGATACAATACCTTTACCAACCCCGCTTTAAACCATACCTACGCCGACATGAACGGCCATACCACCATTATTACAAGAGGTGCGGAATGGGCGGTAAAAAAAGGAATATTTGTTACCAACAGCGCCGGTAATTCGGGCACCGATAGCTGGCATTACATTATAGCTCCCGCAGATGGCGAGCACGTGCTGGCTATTGGTGCAGTAAATGCCAATAAGCAGGTGGCGGAATTTTCAAGTTACGGACCTTCGTACGATGGAAGAATAAAGCCCAATGTTGCTTCCGTGGGATGGGGAACCGTAATTGCCGGCACAGATGGTAATCCTGCAAGCGCCAGCGGTACATCTGTTGCCAATCCTAACCTGGCAGGTTTGATCATTTGCCTCTGGCAGGCATTCCCCGAGTTTACCAATGCTGTCATTTTTGATGCCGTGCAAAGAAGCGCCGATCAATACAATAACCCGGATGACCGCGTTGGATACGGCATTCCCAATATGCGTATAGCATACGAAATATTAGACCAGAAAAGACAATTGCAAAATGCCGAACGCATACTGAACAACGACTGGCTGAAAGCATATCCTGTTCCTTTCACAAACGGTTTTACCCTGTTACTTAAGCCAAAAATAAATGGCAAAGCCTCTTTTTCCTTATATAATGCAGCGGGGAAAAAAGTGCTGGTAAAAACAACGGATACACAAACCGGTGTGATGCAGTTTATAACATTCAACAACCTGGCCCACCTGCCGCAGGGCATTTACTGGCTCCAATACTCCGATAGGGAAAATAAGCGTATTGTGCGGTTGATGAAGTAGAGAGGTATGAGGTGTGGGGCTTGAGGCATGAGGTATAGGGTGTAGGGTGACTACTAACGATAGGAAGAATACTCCTTCTTTATAGCCCTCAGAGATAGGAAGTGAGATGTGAGAAGATAGAAGTGAGAGGGCAACTTCACCATTGTCTATTTACCTCCTGTTTCACGTCTATCATCTCACCTTTTCACAATATGATACGCATATTATGGTTACTTAACACTACTAACAACAGGATGAATCCTCCTGCTTTGCACTGCTCAAGGCTGATCGCTGGCAGCCCCCCGGATTTCAAACTTAAGGCTTCGAATTTGAATTTTATTTGGGCAAGGTTAACAGGGCAGCAAATAAAGTATCGGCCTTTTTATCATATCCTTTCAGCACTTCCATCTTCAATAACTGAAGCTTAAACTTTTCTTTTATTTCATTCACGATTATTTCGTTCTCCTCTGTAAAAACGGAACAGGTAATATACAACAGGTGCCCGCCGGGTTTTATGAATGGAACAATATTAGCAAGTATCTTTTTTTGAATCGTGGTATAATGTAATATATTTTCTTCCTTCCAAAAATATAACTGTTCGGGCGTTCTTGCCCAGGTGCCACTGCCGGAGCAGGGAGCGTCGCAAATAATAAGATCAAAAAGGGAGTGGTGAGTGGTGAATAGTGAATGGTGGGTAGTGAGATCAATTACTTTGGCAGTATACGATTTTATACCGGCATCGGCAAAGCGCTTCTCCAGGTTCGCCAGCATTGATTTTCGGATATCCGACACCGTAAGGTTTATGCTTTTCAGTACATCCTTTGCCAGTATGGATTTTCCTCCGCTGGCCGCGCAACAGTCCCATACCTTCAGCTTTTGATCTCCCTGCAACGGCTTCAAAAATTCAGCTGCCTGCTGTGAGCTGTAATCCTGTACCACAGCTTCCTTATCGGTTGCAATTATACCATCTAATTTTGTAGTGTTGGGAAGCGCAATACAATATTCATTCATGAACCGGTACGGTATATTAGCAGCATCTAACTTTTGCTGCACTGCTGTCTTATAGCCGGGGCGGATACGGATAAACAGATCTGGTTGCATAAAAAAAGAATGGCAAAAGAGCGAATGATCTATTCCTTCACTCAGCGCTGCTTTCCAGGGAAAAACAAGGAGCGGGAAGTATTGACTGGTGAGGGGTGAGATACTTTCGGTATTAAGCCTTTTATTTAATACTTCACATTTCTCTTCTATGGAAAGATGCACTTTTTCATTCCATGCCGGCTTTAACTGCTGCAGCATTTCATTGGGTTGTGAACTGCATAAAAATAAACCTGCCAATATATGCCCCTGTAGAGTGTCGCTGCCCGCGGGAATATTAGCCGGGAACATTTTTCCCGTACGATAATAACAATAGCACAAATGGCTGATCTGCTTCCGGTCTTTTGACCCGTATTTTTTACCGGCTGCAAAAAAAGACCGCAGGAATACAGACAGTGGCTCACCGCCAGTATAGCGCCTGATAATTTCAGCAGAAGTGTTGAGATAAGAATGATACCTGCTCACCCTGCAAAAATGAATAATTAAATGCGAAAGAGAAGATTATTGATAAAAATAGGCGTAATTCATCTTTTCCTGCGTTACGGGATTATTATACACACCCTTCACAGGCCTATTCAAGTTATTGTATTCATAGCTCATATACCAGGAATGATCCGGCTCCGTAGCATCGCTGATACCCGTGAGGCAATGGGGTGAGTTAAGTCCATCCATGATAAAGCCATTTAAAAGCGCTTCATCACCAAAGTTCATGGGTGAAAGTTTATCATTGTATTGAAAACCGATAGCCTGGGGTGGGTTCAGCACACCATAATCGGCAAACTGGATCGTCATCACCGAAATATTTTCCTTTTCATCATAGGTGTAGCCGGTAACCTGCTCATCGGCGTATACATTGCTATTGGACGCTTTCCGGAGTACTTTAACCTGTGCTATGTGTCCTTTGTTGTTATACGTATAAATAATACTGTCTCTTTCCCCGGCACTGTCTGAAAAAGTTCTGATACCATACGTGTACTGTCCGCTTCCGGTAACATGCAGGTTGAGCGTTGCGCTTTCCTTCAGCAGGAGGTTGCCGCTTTCATCATAAATATCCTCAATTTGAACCAACTGTTCTATAACGCCTTCACTGTTGCGATGGTAAACAATTTCCTGTTCTATATAAGGTTCGTCCACTTCCCCTTCGAGCTTGCTTTTTATATTCAACAGCTTTTTATGATCATCATACAACAGCGTAACCACACCGGTATACGTAGCACCATCAGGCTGCATCGTTACCTTAACCAGCAACGGGCCTTTGTCGTTAGTGTCAGTCCTCTTTTTTTCAAAAGATTCTTCTTTGCTGCAGGAAATAAAAAAAAGGATGCCGGTCAGCAGTACCAGTAGTGATTTAGGGTTCATATGAGGAAGCAGGTTTACAGTTTTATAACTCCAGCAATGTTTTTACGGGATCTTTTCCAAACAGCAGCAATTCCGGACTCTCCAGCAGCTCTTTTACGCGCACCAGGAAGCTCACCGATTCTCTCCCGTCAATAATGCGATGGTCATAGCTCAGGGCAATGTACATCATGGGCTTTATAACCACCTGCCCGTTTATGGCCATGGGGCGCTCCTGTATTTTATGCATGCCCAGTATGGCCGCCTGCGGCAAATTGATAATAGGCGTGCTCATCAGCGAACCAAATACGCCGCCATTGGTAATGGTAAATGTGCCGCCCTGCAGCTCTTCCATGCTTAACTTATTGTCGCGGGCTTTATTGGCCAATTCTATCACTTTCTTTTCAATATCGGCCATGCCCATGCTTTCAACATTTCGTATAACCGGAACGGTTAGTCCGCGCGGCGTACTCACGGCAATGCTGATATCCGCATAATCATGGTATACCAGCTCCTCCCCGTCTAAATTGGCGTTTACGGCCGGCCATTCAGACAATGCAATAGCACATGCCTTTGCAAAAAAGCTCATAAAGCCCAGTCCTACCCCATGCGCTTCCTTAAATTTATCCTTGAATGCTTTCCTTACCTCCATAATGCGGGTCATATCCGCTTCATTAAAAGTGGTAAGCATAGCCGTGGTGTTCTTCGATTCTACCAGCCGCCTGCTGATCGTTTTACGCAGGTTGGTCATTTTTTGCCTGCGCACATTACGGGTAAATAATTCCTGACCATCGAAAGCTTTTTTACCCGGATTAGCCAAAGCGGCCAGCACATCGCCTTTTACAATTCTGCCGGCGGTTCCGCTGGCGGTTATGGTTTTAGGATCAATTTTTTTATCGGCTATAATAGCAGCCGCCACGGGGGTGGCTTTTACATCAGAAGCGCCCATGGCTACAGGCTCGCTCCCTGCACCCTGAGCGGCGGGTTTCACTTCGGCAACAGCCGTTTTTTGCGGGGCAGCCTGTTGTTCAGCGGGTACGGCAATATCCGTATCAATAACAGCTATAACATCTCCTATTTTAATGGTGTCGCCTTCTTTTACCGATGTAGCCAGTTGACCCGCTTCTTCCGCATTGAGCTCAAAAGTGGCTTTTTCGCTTTCCAGCTCCGCAATCACTTCATCACGCCTTACCAGGTCGCCATTGCTTTTCGACCACTTCAATAAAGTAACCTCACTTATAGATTCGCCCACCACAGGCACTTTCACTTCTATCTTACCCTTACCCGCGGCTTTGGCTCCTTCAACCGGTTTTGAAGCTGTAGGCGCCGTTTTCTCTGCCGGTTTTTCATTTGCTGAAGCAGCAACTGCCGCGCCGGCCGGTCTGGCAGCCTGTTCATCTATTGTGGCCAGCACTGATCCGATAGCAATGGTATCGCCTTCACCTGCAAGGGTTTTTAATATCCCCGCTTTTTCAGCATTCACCTCAAATGTAGCTTTTTCACTTTCCAGCTCCGCAATCACTTCATCTCTCTCTACATACGCGCCATCGGGCTTTACCCATTTTAATAAAGTAACTTCGCTTATAGATTCTCCTACTGCCGGAACCTTGATGTCAATCATGTTTTTTCAGTTTATGCTGATTTATCCTTGGTATAAAGTTAAATGGAAAATGCTGTTTCAATAATTTCTCCCTGCTCCTGTGCATGTATTTTGCTGAAACCGGTGGCAGGAGAAGCGCTGCTTTCCCTGCTGATCACACCATAATTCATTTCAGGCAGGCCCAACTGCCGCAAGCCGGTATTAAGGTTCATTTGCAGGAAAGAAGCAGCGCCCATGTTCAGTGGCTCTTCCTGTACCCAATACCATATTGCTTTATTATACTTACCGTACAGGGCAGATAATTGTTTGTACGGCAGCGGGTATAGCTGCTCTACCCTTACCAGCGCCACATCTTTCCTGTTGTCTTTTTGCTGTTTTGCGGCAAGGTCAAAATATATTTTACCTGAACAAAAAATAACTTTTTTTACTCCTGCGGCATTCTCCGTAAACGGATCATCAATTACTTCCCTGAACCTTCCGCTGGTAAATTCCTCAACAGGCGAATAGCTGCCTGCGTGACGCAGGTTGGCTTTGGGCGAAAAATTGATCAATGGTTTCCGGAACGGCCATGCCACCTGCCTGCGCAATGCATGGAAGAAATTTGAGGCGATTGTAACATTGGTAACCACCATATTCAATTCGGCGCACATTTGTAAAAACCTTTCCATCCTGCCGGAACTATGTTCCGGGCCCTGCCCCTCGTACCCGTGGGGTAACAGCATGGTTATGCCATTCATCCTGTTCCATTTTTCCTCGCCCGATGAAATGAACTGGTCAATCATGGGTTGCGCCACATTGCAAAAATCGCCAAACTGCGCTTCCCATACTACAAGCGCATTGGGATTAGCCAGTCCGAAGCCATACTCAAACCCCAGTACGCCATATTCACTTAAAAAAGAATTGAATATCCTGTATTTTCCTTTAGCCCCGGGTATAGTGCTGAGGCGGTTGTAAGGCTGATCTGTTTTTTCATCCTGCAAAACGGCATGACGGTGTGAGAAAGTACCCCTGCAAATGTCCTGTCCGCTCATACGCACATCTTTACCATCCAGCAAAATACTGCCATAAGCCAGCAGCTCACCTGTAGCCCAGTCTAATTTTTTCTCATTATCAAACAGCTTTATTTTTTCATGGATGATCTTTTCCACTTTACGAAGCGGGGTAAAGTTTTCGGGCCACTTCATCATCGCATCAAAGATGGTGGTAAAGTTCTCTCTGCTGATAGCGGTAACCGGCGACTGTTCAAAATCTTCATCTGTAGCTTTCCTCAACTCCTTCCACCACTTGTCTGGCTGCTGATAAGTATAAGGCAATGGGTTTTGCTTCACCTCATCTAAGCGGTCCTGCAGATCATCCCAGAACTTTTTTTCCATACCCTTCGCCAGTTCCTGCGCTTCGGGCTCCCCGTGTTCCAGCAGGTATTTCACATACATTTCCCTGGGATTGGGATGCTTGTCAATTAAGGCATACAGGGTAGGCTGGGTAAATTTAGGATCATCGCCTTCATTATGCCCGTGCTTACGATAGCACACCATATCTATAAAAACATCCGATTGAAATGCCTTGCGGTAACGGGCTGCTATTTCGGCACACTTTACCACAGCCTCCGGGTCATCGCCATTTACATGCAATACCGGCGCCTGCACCATAGCTGCCAGCGAAGTACAATAATCCGAACTGCGCGCATCATCAAAGTCGGTGGTAAACCCTATCTGGTTATTAATAACAAAATGAATAGTGCCCCCGGTATAGTATCCTTCCAGCTTGCACATCTGTAAAACTTCGTACACAATACCCTGTCCTGCAATGGAGGCATCGCCGTGGATAAGGATCGGTAATACTTTTTCATATTGTTCCTCATGCAATATATTGGCCCTTCCCCTGGCAAAGCCCACGACCACCGGGTCTACAGCTTCCAAGTGGGAGGGATTGGGCATAAGCTTCAGGTACATCGGTTTACCACCGGGCGTTTTTACCTCACTCCCAAACCCGAGATGATATTTCACATCGCCGCTACCCATGGTTTGGTCAACCTTACCTGTTCCTTCAAACTCGCTGAATATCTGCTGGTAGGTTTTACCCATTATATTTGCCAAAATGTTCAAACGGCCGCGGTGCGCCATTCCTATAACTACTTCCTGCACATCAAATTCAGCGGCCTTATTAATAATAGCGTCTAATGCAGGGATGGTTGTTTCACCTCCCTCCAATGAAAATCTTTTTTGACCTATGTATTTGGTGTGAAGAAATTTTTCAAACATCACCCCCTGGTTGATCTTCTCTAATATTCTTTCTTTTTGTTTGAGTGAAAGCGGCTGAATGAAATTCCTTTCCATTTCAGTGGTCAGCCAGTCTACTTTTTTCTGGTCGCTGATGTATTTGAATTCTATACCCACATGCCCCGCATAGCAGGCCTGTAAATGCTCTAATATTTTCCGCAAAGAAGTAGTACCCAGCCCGATAAGATTACCCGCGAAAAAATTTTTATCCATATCCTCTTCGCTAAATCCAAAGAAACCCAGGCTAAGGTTAGCCCCCCTGTCTTTACGTTGCCGGATAGGGTTGGTATTGGCAATAAGATGCCCTTTATTCCGGTAGCCGAGAATAAGCCGGTAAGCGCCTAATTCCTTTTTCCAGTCTACACCATCGGTTGTAGTATAAGCGGTAGAAAGCCCGCCTGCCACGGCATTCCCGTTTACCCCTACTCCACTGCCGGTAATGGCAAAATCGAATCCTTCAAAAAATTTTTTAAACTCCGGATCTACACTCTCCGGATCTTTCAGAAAGTTATTATATAAATTTTCTATATATTCGGGATCTGAACTGGTTATGTATGAAAAATCCTTCATGAGGCTATCTTTTGAAAACAGGTACAAACCTACGTGATTTTAGTGATATCAGCGCTTAAACAACCATCGAAAGCAGGTGGTTATACGCTTATCCTGCAATTTTAAGATCTGACATAACGCCGTCTCATTATCCTTCATTTTCTATGGTTTCAAAAAAAATATAAATGGAGCAAAACAGGTCATTAAATTACAGTATTGCCATATAAAATTTGGATTTGATTGTATATCCGCCTACCTTTGCCGTCCAAAATTTTTTAAAAATGGCTAATCATAAAGCTACGAAAAAGGATATGCGCCAGGCCGCAAAACGCAGGGACAGGAACCGGTATAATGGTAAAACCACCCGTAATGCCATACGCGACCTGAAAGTGATCACCGATAAAAAGGAAGCAAAAGAAGCCATCCCCTCCGTAGAAGGCATGATAGATAAGTTGGCTAAACGCGGCGTTATACATAAAAATAAAGCGGCGAATCTTAAAAGTAAGTTGGCCAAAAGAGTAAATGCGCTGGCATAATACTTAACCGGTTTGAATATATAATTGAATTGCATTCTGTAAAAGGAATGCAATTTTTTTTGTATTCCTGCTAAGGTTCCGGGAACGTATATTGCGTGGAAATTATAGACTTTGTAAAGCCTCCAGCTTGAAAAAAAAATTAAAGTTTGCTTTATTCCTGTTCTGCTTTGCTACTATTCGAAGCACAGCCCAGGATCTTTTTAACGGCTATGCGCATCTTTTTACCCCACCGCTTCATTATACGGCATATCAAATTAAAGACAGCCTGCGTATTGACGGAAAGATGAACGAACCTGCCTGGAAAAAAGCGCCGTGGTCGGCTTATTTTTTGGATATTGAAGGAGATGCAAAACCCCGTCCCGCCCACGCTACCCGCTTTAAAATGCTATGGGATACCACTCATTTGTATATCGCAGCCGAAATGGAAGAACCACATATTTGGGCAACCTTAAAGCAGCACGACCAGGTTATATACTATGATAATGATTTTGAAATATTTATTGATCCCAACGACGATACCCACGATTATTTTGAAATAGAAGTAAATGCCTTCAATACTATCTTTGACCTTTTTCTTTCACGGCCGTACCGCAACGGGGGACATCCATCTACTGCATGGAATGCCAGCGGATTACAATCTGCAGTACATATTAACGGAACGCTTAATAACCCGGGAGATAAAGACCAAAAATGGACAGTTGAAATGGCTATACCCTTTGCGGCTTTACAAAAAAACAATGCCGCTCCTGAAGTGAAGGCAGGTGACCGGTGGCGCATCAATTTTTCAAGGGTACAATGGGATACCGAGATCGCTGACAGGAAATATAAGAAAAAAATTAATCCTGCTACAGGCAAGCCTTTTCCTGAGCATAACTGGGTGTGGTCGCCGCAGGGTATAATTAATATGCATTATCCTGAACGCTGGGGCTACCTCTGGTTTGCCACACAGGATGCGGGTAAAGCAGCCTATGTTTTACCCCCATCGGAAGATGCTAAAAAATATCTCTGGCTGGTGTACTATAAGCAAAAAGCATACAGGCAAAGCCAGGGCAGCTATGCAGACAGGCTTTCACAGCTTCAATTACCCGCCGGGGTTACCGGTAAAACCGGAAATGAATGTACCTTGCAATTAACGGCGGCAGAAAAGCAGTTTACGGCCACCATTACCTGCGATGCCGGCAGCGAGGGCTGGCAAATTGATCAAAATGGCAAGATCACGCACATAAGATAACGATCATGAATAAACGAAAATTCATCAAGTCAGCACTGGTTGCCGGTGCAGCCACCCTGTCGCTGCCCATACAGCCTTATGCAGCCGGAACACAGGCAGCAGGCAAACGAAAAGCAAAACGCAAACACTGGGTGTGGATCAACCCCAACCCGGCAGACAGGGAAGAAGACCTGCAGAAACGGTATGCCGCATACTACGACGCGGGCATAAGGGGTATTTTTTTTGAGGCAGACAGCGAAAAACATTACCGCATCGCTAAAAGCAAAAAATTAGAAGCCCACCGGTGGATGTGGATCATGAACAGGGGAGAAAAAGAATTGTTACAGGCCCACCCGGAATGGTATGCCAGAAACAGGAACGGGGATTCCTGCGCCGACAAACCGCCCTATGTAAATTACTACCGCTGGCTTTGCCCGTCGAGGGAAGAAGTGAGCACCTACATAGAAGCGCAGGTAAGCAACACGCTGGCAAAAGATTATGTAGACGGCATTCATTTAGATTATATCCGCTATTGCGATGTAATACTGCCCGTTAACCTCTGGAGCAAATACGGCATTGAACAAAACAGGGAGCTGCCGGAATACGACTTTTGTTATTGTGAGGTATGCCGGAATAATTTCAGGGCATTGCATGACATAGATCCGCTGGATATACAATACCCTGACCAGAGTCTTTCGTGGCGAAAATTCAGGTACGATAATATAACGGCTGTGGTTAACCGATTATCTGCCGTTGCCCATACCCATAAAAAAAAGATTACCGCAGCGGTTTTCCCCACACCGGAAGTTGCCAAACGCATTGTGCGGCAGGATTGGCTGAACTGGAACTTAGACGGCATTTGCCCGATGATATACCATGGCTTTTACAGGGAAAAGGTGAGCTGGATCGGTGATGCCGTAGCAGAAGGGGTTAGCGGGCTTCACGGCCGCTTTCCGCTGTATGCCGGGTTATTCCTGCCCGACTTTAAAAACGAAGATGAACTGAAGCAGGGCATTCAGTATGCATTAGCCAATGGCGCTGCAGGTATTTCCTTTTTTGGAAGGGTGGATGAAAAAGTACTGGCGCTGCTTAAAAGCATCCCGGCATAATATATATACAACAAGGGTTATCCGGCCTTAAGGTTAGAAGCGCGTTTTGTGTACAACATATACAAATCAGGTTTTAAAAATGAAAGGATGGCTTACCGTTCCAATAAGGAGTAGCGCTGAATAGTATACACTTCGTAGTTAAAGGATTAAA
>CAYVEI010000024.1:0-12044 GCA_964450515.1 uncultured Terrimonas sp.
AAGTATTTTACATTGTAGTTAACGATAATTACAGAAAGCACTATACGATCAGATTAAGGCAACGAATTAAGAAATTTTAAAGGAGGCCGCAAAATCTTATCTGTAAACTCCATAATCAGACAATGCCATGACTTAAATTTTTGTCTGCGCAAAGGCCGGTTGAACTAACTTTGCAAAGATTTAAACAGAGCATAATGGCTACGAAGACAGAAGTATTACAGGAAGTAGTGATTAAGTTTGCAGGCGACAGCGGCGATGGAATGCAGCTTACCGGAAGTCAGTTTACCAATAATACCGCCCTTTTGGGTATAGATCTGGCCACTTTCCCCGATTTTCCTGCCGAAATACGGGCGCCCCAGGGCACTTTACCCGGCGTTAGCGGCTACCAGTTGCGTTTTTCCAGCGATATGGTGTATACCCCCGGCGACGAATGTGATGTGCTGGTGGCAATGAATGCCGCGGCGCTGAAAGTAAACCTGAAAGCCCTGAAAAAAGGAGGAAGGATCATTGCCAATACCGATGGGTTTGATGTAAAAAATCTAAGGCTGGCCAATTATCCCGAAGGTATTAACCCGCTGGAAGATGATAGCCTTGGCAGTTACGAGGTAATTAAAATGGATGTTACCAAAATGACCCGCGAGGCACTGAAGGATATTACCATGGGCACCAAGGAAAAAGACAGGGCGAAAAACATGTTCGTGCTGGGCTTTTTGTACTGGATGTATAACCGCAGCATGGACAATACCATTCAGTTCATAGAAGAAAAATTCGGCAAAAAACCTGAAATATTTGCGAGTAATGTAAGAGCGCTTAAGGCAGGTTATCATTACGGCGACACTACGGAAGCTTTTGGCACAACATACACGGTAGTGAAAGCCCGCATGCAAAGCGGCACATACCGCTCTGTTATGGGCAACCAGGCGCTGGCTTACGGACTGATCGCCTTTTCTCAAAAAAGCGGGTTGCCCATATTCCTGGGTTCTTACCCTATTACGCCGGCGTCGGATATATTACATGAGCTGAGCCGGCATAAAACCTTTGGCATCCGTACCTTCCAGGCAGAAGATGAAATTGCCGGTATTTCAGCCGCCATCGGTGCGGCATACGGGGGAAGCCTGGGCGTTACTACAACCTCCGGCCCCGGCATGGCTTTAAAAACCGAAGCAATGGGACTGGCTGTGATGCTGGAGATACCCCTGGTTATTATAGATGTTCAGCGGGGAGGACCTTCTACCGGCTTACCCACCAAAACAGAGCAGAGCGATTTATTACAGGCCTATTACGGAAGAAACGGGGAATGCCCGATGCCGGTGGTTGCCGCCTCTTCGCCACACGATTGTTTTGACGCGGTATACGAGGCCTGCCGGATCTCGGTGCAGCACATGACCCCTATCATTTTTTTAAGCGACGGGTATATTGCCAACGGCGCCGAACCCTGGCGTTTTCCTCAAAGCGCCGATTTACCGGAAGTACCTGTTCACTTCAAAAAGGAGCTGGGGCATGGGGAAGAAAAATTTCATCCCTACCTGCGCGATGAAAAGCTGGTTCGCCCCTGGGTAGTGCCCGGCACACCAGCGCTGGAGCATCGTATTGGCGGCATTGAAAAGCAAAATATTACGGGAAATGTGAGCTACGACCCTGAAAATCACCAGCTAATGGTAAAGATCAGGGAAGAAAAGGTGGAAAAGATAGCCGATGATATTCCTGAACAGCAATTAGACAGCGGCCCGGAAAAAGGAAAGCTGCTTGTGCTGGGCTGGGGATCTACTTACGGAGTTATCAAAAGCGCTGTTAACGAATTACAGGCACAGGGCTATGAAGTTTCCCACGCACATATCCGTTATTTAAGGCCTTTTCCCAAAAACCTTGGAGATATCATCCAAAGTTTTGAACAGGTACTTATCCCGGAGATCAACAATGGCCAGCTTATCAAAATCCTCCGCGATAAATACCTTGTGGATGCCAAAGGCTATAATAAAATTATGGGGGTGCCCATTACCAAAGGAGAATTAACGGAAGTAATAAAGAAAATGCTTGTATAGCAGTCCGTGTTCCGGGATTGATGGGTTTATATCAAAACAGCCCGCATCGCATTAAAAATGGCTTATACAGCTGAAACCCGGCCGCTGATACCCTGCTTTTCCATCATCGGGAAGGCGATGGCAAACCAGGCGGTATACTGCTCAGGCGTATGCTTCAATTCTTCGCGGATAATATCCGGCGACTTATAGCAAAATGCTTTTACTTCCTCCGGGTCCGGCAAAACAGTTCCCTCATATACGCCGGTGAACACATGGTCAAATTCATTTTCGGTGAGGCCATTGTCAAAATTTGCGGTATAAATAAAGTCGAACGCTTTTTGCAGCGGAACCACAAAGCCAAGCTCTTCCTTTAACCGCCTTTGTGCGGCCGCCAGCGTGGTTTCTCCGGGCCGGGGATGGCTGCAGCAGGCGTTGGTCCATAAGCCCGGGCTATGGTATTTGCCTAAAGCTCTTTGCTGCAACAGCATTTCGCCTTTACTATTAAAAATAAACACGCTGAAAGCCCTGTGCAAAAGCGCCTTACGGTGTGCCTCCATCTTTTCCATGGTACCCAGGGCTTCGTCTTTATCATTTACCAGGATAAGATCATGCGGATTGTTCATACCCGTTAAGTTAAGGAATTCAATGAAGCCTGCAAACCTATATCATTTAATTTTTACTTTAATGTAACTTTTACGCCGCTTAACCGTATAACATTTTAAATCACACATTAGGGAGGTAATTTTAAGGGAATTTAACTGACTGTATGACCGAAAAAGAGTATAACGAATGTGTTAACTGCTACGCAGATAATGTGTATAGGTTTATTCTCAAAAATCTCAGGCATGAAGAAGATGCCCGGGATGTGGTACAAACCGCTTTTGAAAAAATGTGGCGCAACCGGGAAGAGGTACGGTACGAAAAAAGCAAATCGTACCTGTTCACTGTAGCCTATAATCAAATGATTGACCATATCCGGAAAGGAAAGCGGATAAGCCTGAAAGAGGAGTTCCGGGAAGACGCGGGTATTACACAACCAAAGCACAGTGTTAGGAAAATACTGGAGCAGGCAATGGAAAGACTGAATGAAACCCAGCGTTCATTAGTGATGCTGAAAGATTATGAAGGTTATTCGTACGAAGAAATTGGACGCATAACCGGGTTGAACGAAAGCCAGGTAAAAGTATACCTGCACCGCGCAAGAGTACAGTTGAAGGAATACTTAGTTAAGATGGAAAATGTGATATAGTAGTGGTATATGAAAAGGGGTAAGTAAAAAGATCAAACATGGAAATTAACAGGGATAATTATGAAATGTTCTTTTTGCTGTATACAGATAATGAACTGGATGCAGCCGAACAAAAAGCGGTAGAAGCCTTTGCAAACTTCCATGCCGACCTGAAGGAAGAGTTGAATGCCCTGCTGCAAACCCGCCTTTCCGCCAGTGAAACCGTTCCTTTCTTACATAAGGAAAGCTTATATAAAACATCCGGAGGGCCATCTTTAATTCATACAGGTAACTATGAAGAATATTTTGTGCTGTATACAGATGGGGAACTGAATGGGGAGGAAAGAAAAGCGGTAGAAAGTTTTATAGAAAAGCATCCGCAGAAACAGGCGGAGCTCCTCCTCCTGCAGCGGGCAAAAATACAACCCGATCATAGCATTGTATTTCCCGGCAAAGCTTCATTATACAAAACAGAAAAAACAACGGCGCGTGTAATTGCTTTCCAGTGGCGGCGTATAGTGGCAGCCGCTTCCATTATAGCAATAGGGAGCTGGCTATGGATGAATGCGGGCAACATCATTCCGCAAGAGGCAGCGGAGCAGCCGCTGGCAGCTAAAACACCGCAACCAACAGAACCGGAAGCCCGGCAAAATAAAACAGCAACAGCACCTCGGGTAACACTAAAAACAACAACCGTTGAACAACCAGCTATTACAAATAAAGCTGAAGCAGCCGCTGAAAGCCCGGTTGCAGCAGGCAGTACGCCAAAAGCGCCGGCACACAGCCTAACCGCTGAACCTGTTTTGCCGGCAGGCAACATAACAAATAACGGGGAAATTAAAATGGCCTCAGTTGTTAAACAGGCGCCGGCCTTGTCTGATGGAACAACGAAATTAGCAGCCCATATTCCGCCGGTTCCTGAAACAAACGCGGTGGTTCATAGCAATACATCTGTTCCGGAAGAAGTAAAACCGCTTATTCTTGACCAGGCCGCCTTCCACGGAGAAAACGATGACGTGCAGCACGAAGCAATTGTAAGGAGCGGGGAGGGCATTGCTTATTGGGATACAAACGATACAGAAAAAAAATCAAAAGGAAAGTTTCGTGGTTTGTTAAGAAGGGCATCCCGCCTTGTTAACCACGTTACCAACCCCGATATAGACGATAAACAAGCTATTGTGCGGGTTGCCAGTTTTGAGATTACCAGGAAATAAACAACGCATTAATTTTAAATCAGGAACAATGAAAAAAGTACATCTGCTGATGATGGGCGGCGTATTGCTATGCCTTACAGGAATGGCGCAAACAGACACAACACTGCAGGAAAAATCTTCTTCCGATACCTTAAGGGTAGGCTCTATTATTATTATTAAAGATGGCAGGGAAAATAAAACGGAAGATAACGATCAAAAACACCGGTCTGTACACAGGAGCCGCTGGAAAAACAAAGTGTCTACCAACTGGTTCATTGTTGATCTGGGTTTCGCCAATCACAACGATAAAACCAATTACGGCTCAACTGAAGCGCAGGATTTTGTACATGGCACTACCCTTGCAAAGCCGGCTGCTAAAAGCGATTTTACAGTAAAGACAGGCTCCTTCAATTTTAACCTCTGGCTTTTTATGCAGCGCATGAGCCTGTACAAACAGGTGGTGAACCTTAAGTATGGCGCAGGGATAGAGTTGTATAAATATTATTACAAATCCGACATTCGCTATATTGAGGGACCCGATCCTTACGTGGAAAGACAGGACGTTTCTTTCAAAAGAAATAAGCTGGCTTTTGACTACGTAACCGTTCCGCTCATGCTTAACATTAACCCTAACCCCGGGCATAAAAATGGCGGCATAAATGTGAGCGCGGGCATAAGCGCCAGCTATTTGTATGGCGCAAGAAATAAGCAAAAGAGCGACGACTTTGGCAAAGAAAAATTTGCAGGCGACTTTAACCTCGAAAGATGGAAGCTTGCCTATATCGCCGAGCTGGGGCTGGGGCCGGTTCGCCTTTACGGTTCCTACGCTATTACTCCTTTACACCAGTATGGCGTAGATCAGCACCCTTACGCAGTAGGCGTTCGTTTTAGCAGTTGGTAAAATCTTTCAATATATGTGAGTGCTGTTGCATACCGGGGCCGGGGCTGTATAAAAAGTAATGTTTTGTCACGCAGCCACTAAGGCACACAGGAGATAAAACGGGAAGATCAGAATTTTTGTGGTTTAGTGGCACCTTTTCTATACCGGTCTTTTTGAAACAGCCTTCTGTTAATATACAGGCATAATTTGCCTGATTGAACACATTTAAGCAAAATAGAAAATACCCGTATGCAGATGTATACGGGTATTTTAATTCACGCAATCGGTTGAGCGGGATTTTATGAAGCGGTTATATTAACTTGGAAAGAAATTACGGCATGTTTGCAATAGAAAAGTATCGGCAGAATGGATTTGATACCGTTCTTTTAACAGATCATACCACACAAACTACGGTAGCCATTGTGCCCGGTTGCGGGGCCATGCTGCATGCGTTTATTGTGCAGGATGGAGACAGACCCATTAATATTATTGACAGCTATAGCAGCAAAGCAGAATTTAGCGAAAAAGCTGAAGCTAACGGATTTAAAGGATTAAAGCTATCACCCTTTCCCTGCAGGATACCTAAGGGAACCTATCGCTTTAACGGGCGGCAATACCAGCTAAGTTATGCCCTGCAAACCGGGGCTGCCATACACGGGTTCCTGTACAGGCAACCGTTCCGGTTGGAGGAGGAGCAGGTGTCAGACCATTCGGCACGGGTATCGCTGCTGCATGAATACAAAGGCGACAGTCCCGGCTATCCTTTCCCTTACAACTGTGGCGTTGAATACCACTTAGAAAAGAAAAACACGTTAAGCATTACCACTACCATAAAAAACACGGGCGTTTCGGCATTGCCTGTTGCCGACGGCTGGCATCCTTATTTTACTTTTGGCGGTAAGGTAGATGATCTTGAGCTGCAATTCCGGTCGCAGGAAATGCTGGAGTTCGTTAACCTTATCCCCACAGGAAAGATATTGCCTTATACTACTTTCGCTTCACCGGCACGTATTGGTGAAACAGCGTTAGACAATTCCTTTGTGCTGGACTTCAGCAAAGTGCAGCCCATGTGTGTTTTACGCGATCCTGCTACGGGCTGGCAATTGGAAATACGGCCCGGCAACAGCTACCCCTATCTGCAGATCTATATTCCACCGCATCGCAACAGCATAGCCATTGAAAACCTCAGCGCCCCGCCCGATTCATTTAATAATGCCATCGGGCTCATTACACTTGCGGCAGGGGCCAGTGCCCGTTTCTCAACGCAATATACCCTAAGAAAGGAAGCGGTAAATTTATAGCTTTCAGGTACTTCACTTCCGCTCAGTATAGCGCTTCTTATTTTTAATCACACAACTATCGCAACATTTTGCTATTTTTGGATACAAATGTCCTGTAAAGGGATTCTATATATATTAATGTTACAGAATTGGTGAGTTGGGTTGAAAGTATTGAAAACGTTTATTTTATTTCAATATAGTTATTCTGATCTAGGTATTATATCTTTTTTGTATAATACCGCATCTTATACAGGAGCTCAAAACCGGGCTTTTCCTCAACAGGATAATAGTGTGCATTTTTTTACTGTAACAGCATTCCCTTTAACCGGGCAATATTATTAACTATTTAATATATGCCTAAATATGAGTTGTAGCAACTGCGGTACCAGCACCGGCGGCAAACCTAACGGATGTAAAAGCAACGGAGGATGCAGCACAGGTGGTTGTAACCGCATGAATGTACACGATTGGCTAACTAACCTTCCCTTATCGGATGAAGATAGCATGTGCCATATTGTTGAAGTTTCTTTTAACAATGGCAGCAGAAAAGACTTTTACCGCAACAGCACGGTACACCTGTATGAAAAGGGAGATATGGTAACCGTGGAAGGAGTGAGTGGTTTTGATACGGGAGAAGTGAGTATGTCGGGGGAGCTGGTCCGTCTTCAGTTAAAGAAAAAAGGTATTGAAGAGCATAATCCTGAAATAAAAAGGATTTTACGCCGGGCTGGCGATCGCGACCTGGAGTTATGGAAACAGAACAAGGCCCGCGAACCACAGGCGCTCATGCGTGCCCGTTCCATTGCCAGGCAATTGAAATTAGAAATGAAACTGTCGGAAGTAGAATTCCAGGCTGATGGCAGGAAAGCCACATTTTTTTATACTGCCGACGGGCGGGTTGATTTCAGGGAACTGATAAAATTATATGCATCCGAGTTTAAGGTAAAAGTTGAAATGAAGCAGATCGGGGCAAGGCAGGAAGCGGCAAAGGTAGGTGGCATAGGCAGTTGCGGCCGTGAGCTCTGCTGCAGCACCTGGCTTACCAGCTTCAAAAGCGTAACTACTATTGCCGCCCGGTACCAGAACCTGAGCATTAACCAAACCAAATTAAGCGGGCAGTGCGGACGACTTAAATGCTGCCTGAACTATGAGCTGGATACTTATTTAGATGCGCTCCAGGGCTTCCCCGATAATGCAGATATGCTGGAAACCACGAAAGGAAACGCCTTACTGATCAAGAAAGATATTTTTCGCAACCTGATGTGGTACATACTCCCCGACAGCAGCAAACACTACCCGCTTTCTATTGCTACTGTGCGGAAAATAAAAGAAATGAACCTCAAGGGCATAAAACCGGAAGCATTAGAAACAGAAGAGCTGGTAAGCAGTAAGCCCAAGGAAGTTGAACCTGATTTTGTGGACGTGGTAGGGCAAATCAGCCTGCGCAGCTTAGAAAAAAATGATAAGCGAAGGAAATTCAAACAAAGAGAGCAGCAGGAAAGAAACCGTAGCAATGCAAGGCAGGCGCCCCGGCCTCCACAACAAAACCAGCCCAGGCCAACGATCAGAAAAGACAAAGACAGGGGGAAGTCCAATTAGTGGATTAAGCATCAATACCTGTTATTACCTGCATGGCCTTCATCGTACCCAACCGATAGTATGTATGAATTTGTAAAGCAATTTCTGTCTGTTAAATGTGTCTACCAGTGGAGTGTCGCCCTGTGCGGCGGGGTGTTTTAATTTTTGTGCTTGGGGTCAGATGAAATAATTCTTTGGCGTTGGCAAGGGGGAAGCTCTTTGGCAAGGGTTGGTTTGTGTCCGGATTTGTGTGCCTTGCAAATGTACTTACACCTGTGGGTTAGCTAATTCCCTTCAATGATTTCTTTTATTTTTTGTTTCAATAATTTTTTTCCGGCAGGTAAAGTTGATATTTGGAAACAAAGATTTTATCAGATAGTCCTCCTGTGGCATACTTAACCAAATATTCATGTTTGTCGGCCGCAATGATAATGCCTATTGGTTCATTGTCGCCTTCGGTATTTTCTTCCTCTTTAAAGTAATTCAGGTATAGATTCATTTGGCCAATGTCGCCATGCTTTACTTTTCTTGTTTTAAGGTCAATCAGTATAAAGCATTTCAGTATGCGGTGATAGAATACGAGGTCAATACGGAAATGTTTGTTGTCAAGTGTTATTCTGAATAGTGAGACCAGGTCAATTTGCCAGACGTCTGGCTTTTTCTGGATTTGCCAGACGGCTGGAATTTTGGGTATTTTATATAAAACAACCGCATCAACTGAATATTAGAACGGCTGAACGCCTTACCATGCCTAACTTTCAAATCATTGGAAAGATTGTTGATTATTAATGCCTCAATCTGATTTTAACCCATTTGATTTTACGGCTATAGAATACCGGCTCTTGATCGATCCCTGATCAATCATCCTGCAACCTGTACCCTGTAACCTTGCAACCGCTTCCCTACCCCTTTTTAATCTTATATCCTTGTGCACCATACCATGCTACCACCACAAAGCAAAACAGGGGTATAATATAGGCTTTGGCTGTTCCGTTTTCTGCCAGCAAGCCCATAAAATACGGCATTAATGCTCCGCCCACAATAGACATGATCTGGAATGACGACCCTTTTTTGGTATGATGGCCCAGGTCTTTAACACCCAAAGCAAAAATAGTGGGGAACATAATAGATTCAAAGAAGAACACAGCCATTAGCGAGTACACCGAAATCCAGTCTTTACCCCAAATTACAATTATGCAAAGCGCAATATTAACAAGCGCAAAAATGGTAAGCAATTTATTAGGAGCAACTTTACGCATAAGGGCCGTTCCTGCAAACCTGCCTACTGTAAAAAGTAATAAGCTGATGGAAAGCAGGTACGCGGCTTTTGAATTGTCAATTTCATTTTTGGCCTCTGTACAATAATTAATAAACAGCGCGGCTATACCTACCTGTGCGGCTACATAAAAAAATTGCGCAATAACGCCATATACAAAATGGCTGTGCTGAAACAGGGGTTTGGTATCCTGGGCTTTATCGGAAACCATTTCACTTTCCTTGATCTCCGGTAAATAAGTTCTCCAGAATAATACCGCGATAAATAAAACAACTATGGCAATAATGACGTATACTAATTTCACTGAATCCAAATTGCCACTGTCCGTTCCTGAATCATCATTAAAAAATACATTGGCCGCAATAATAGGTCCAATAAAAGATCCTACACCGTTAAAGCATTGCGATAAATTAAGCCGGAACGCCGATGTTTCAGGTTTACCCAACACCGTTACATAAGGATTGGCAGCGGTTTCCAGGCAGGTTAGCCCCGAAGCAAGAACAAAAAGCGCCAGTAAAAAAAAATCGAAACTGGCCATTTGCGCCGATGGAAAGAAAAGAAAAGCGCCGGTTGCATATAGTAATAAGCCAAGGATAATGCCTTTCTTATACCCATACCTGTTCATAAAAATACCGGCAGGCAGGGCAATCAAAAAATAAGCCCCAAAATAAGCTGCCTGCAGCAGGGTAGACCTGGCCTTTGTTACATTCAAAGCATCCTGAAAATGTTTATTCAGCACATCCAGTAACCCATAAGCTAATCCCCATAAAAAAAACAAGCTGGTTACCAGGATAAGCGGGAATAAATAGCTTTTTTCATTCTTCGCGGTTACTGGTGTTGAAGCAGAACTGGGAGTTAAGGCCATGCAATCTTGAATTAAATATATAATTTATTGTAAGGATCTGTCTAAATGCGTATAGCCTCCGTCAACAAAAATAATTTGCCCGGTAGTGTGGCTCGACCTGCTGCTTAGCAGGAATACGGTCATGTCGGCAATTTCTTCCGACGTGGTCATTCTTTTTTCCAAAGGAATTTTAGATACAATTTGTGCCAGTTTTTCCTCCGGGTTGGGAAGCGTTTTTATCCAGTTTTCATACAGGGGTGTCCAAACCTCCGCGGGCAGCACGGTATTTACCCGTATAGTGTAAGGCAGCAACTCTACCGCCCACTCCCTTGTGAGCGCGTTAATGGCTCCTTTGGATGCGGCATAGCCCGAAGTATTACCCTGTCCTGTAAAAGCTACTTTAGAGCCAATATTAACAATATTGCCTTTTGTTTTTTTGAGGTATGGCAATGCAAAATGCGCCAGGTTATAATAATGGCTCAGGTTTTTTTGAAGGGATTCAAAGAATTTGCCGGGCGATCCTTTTTCAAGTCCTACTCCATCATTTATTCCTGCGTTATTAACCAGCCCGTCTATCCGCCCGTATTTTTCAACGGTAAAATCAATCACGTTGCTGCAGGCTTCCGGAGTGCCCAGTTCCGCTGTTACATAACTGGCTTTTCCTCCGGATTTTACGATCTCGTCAACCGTAGTCTGGTTATCGGTTTTATTTCTACCGGCAATAACTACTATGCCTCCTTCTGCTGCAATGGTTTTGCTGATAGCAGCGCCAATGCCTTTAGCACCTCCGGTAACGATATATACTTTATTAGCAAGATTCAGATCCATTGTTTATGGTTTAGAATAAAAATGCATGATTGTTCCGGATAAGAGCACTGCATACCATACTCATACTCTTTTGCCGGCGCATGAAGATAATCACAGATGGTAAAACTGTATGGCATTTCCTCCAAAAACCTTTTCCCTGTCTTCTTCCTCATAGTTTTCCATATACTTTTCCAGCAGGCTTTTCCATTGCACATACATGCCCGAAACCAAAATAACCGGCCAATCACTGCCATACATGAGCCTGCCGGTACCAAAAGCCTCAAATACCACATCAAGGTAAGGATAAAAATCGCCGGCGCTCCATGCTTTCCAGTTGGCTTCGGTAAACAGGCCGGACAGCTTGCAACAGATATTGGGATGACGGGCGATTTCCCTCATCAGCCTGGCCCATTCCTCAATTTCATTATGCCTGATATCCGGTTTAGCACAATGGTCAATAACCATTGGCTGATCGGGAAACAGCGAAACAAATTCCAATGCAGGCTTTAACTGGTAGTGATAGATCAGTATATCATACGTATAATTAAAAGCCTTCAGCGCTTTTACGCCCCGCTGGAAATCCTTCCGCAACAAAAAATCATTGGGTTCACCCTGCACAATATGCCGGTAACCCTTTATGGCACTGTATGCAGAAAAGTGCTGTAATCTTTCTTCCACATTATCTGCACACAGATCAACCCATCCCACCACACCTTGTATGAACGGATGTGTTTTTGCCAGTTCGCATAAGAACCGGGTTTCTACTTCCGACTGGTCGGCCTGCACAGCAACACACCCGTCTACATCATTCCGCCTTAAGGTAGATTCAATTGTTTGCGGAATATAATCCTGTTGCAGCACTTTCATATCATCCATCCAGCTATCCCGCTTCCGGTCATATTTCCAAAAATGAACGTGTGTGTCTATGCAAGTCATA
>CAYVEI010000024.1:12144-25822 GCA_964450515.1 uncultured Terrimonas sp.
ATCCCGCTTCCGGTCATATTTCCAAAAATGAACGTGTGTGTCTATGCAAGTCATATGCAGCTATTTAGGTCTCCATTAAACAAAAAATATTGAAAAGAACAAGAGGTCAGCTATTAACTATACAACACAACTACATTTTCAAATGCTAAACCGGTAAGGTTTTCCGCTGTCTGCATTTTCAAATCTTCAAATTAGCATATTTTCAAATTCTCCGCATTCTCACATTCCGGCATTTTCCATTCACTTGATATACCCCCAAAACTGTTCCGCCAAAAACCTGTTGCCCTCATCATTCATGTGTACGCCATCTGTGGTAAGGATGCCTGAATTTTTATCTTCCGGATTATGGCTGTTGATGTAGTCAATAATATTTTTATGCAGATCAATCAGCTCAACCTTTTTGTTTTTAGCGATCTGGCGCACGATCTCCGAATATTTATTCAGGTCGCCATCCAGTTCATTAACATACCCTTTCTTTTCTCCCACAACAGTAGGTGTGCAAATCACCACTTTAGCGCCGGCAGCCTGAATTTTATCAATGATTGTATTATAAAACCGCTCAAACTTATCGGGGTCTGTGCCGGTTCCAAAGCTTCTTTTATGCCATACGTCATTTATGCCCACATATATAAATACAAGGTCGGGCTTTTTAGACAACACATCCTCTTCCAGCCTTAAATAAAGGTCATACACTTTATTGCCGCCAATGCCGGCGCCCACCAGCTCAAAAGCCTTGTCCCTGCCTTCCTTCGCCAGCCTTTGCTGCAACAGGGTAATATAGCCATTGGGCGCCACACCAGCCTGGGTAATGGAATCACCAAAAAAAATAACTTTCTTTTTTTGCATAGCGGTAAAAGCAGATAAAGAAACCACGGCAAAAATAAAGGAGGAGTATAACAGTAAGCGTTTCATACAATTGCTAATTAAAATATATGCGACATTCTTCTTATTGTAATTCAAATATCTTTTCCATCATCACCCATTTTTCGCCGGGTTTGGCCCAGGGCAGCGATTGCTGGAAGGTCCACATAAAGTTTTCCCATTCCTGCACTTTCGGATTACCGGCATCTGAGCGGCTCTTTTTTTCAAAAGAAAAATCATCATTTACTTCCATGATCATGAACAGCCTGTTGCCGGTAAGATAGATATCCATAACTGTAATGCCATCGGCCTTTATCCTTTCCCGGATCTCCGGCCATATATTCTGGTGTATTTTTTTATACTCCGCAATAACAGCGGGGTCATCTTTCAGATCCAGCGCCAGGCAATATCGTTTCATTTTTCAACTTTTACATCTTTGGAAGATCAGCGGCGGTTATCTGCTCCAGGCAACCAGGGTTTGTTTTGCCTGTCCCAGTCCGTCAATACCCAGTTCAACCACATCGCCGGCTTTCAGGTAAACGGGCGCCGGCTGCTGTCCTAACCCCACTCCCGCAGGCGTACCCGTAGTAATAATATCGCCGGGCAGCAGGGTCATAAATTCGCTGAGGTAAGCAATTAAAAAAGGTATTTTAAATATAAGGTTTTTACTGTTGCCATCCTGCATGGTTTTACCGTTAACGGTTAGCCATAAACGAAGGTCATTGATATTGCTGATTTCATCGGGCGTTACCAGCCAGGGCCCGATGGGAGCAAAAGTATCGCAGCTTTTACCCTTCACCCACTGCCCGCTTCTTTCTAATTGAAAAGCTCTCTCACTATAATCATTGTGAAGCATGTATCCGGCCACATAATCCATAGCGTCTTTTTCTTCCACATAGGAAGCTTTCTTACCTATAACAACAGCCAGCTCCACCTCCCAATCGGTTTTAGTGCTGTTGCGCGGGATAACCACATCATCATTGGGGCCGGAAACCGCTGACGTGGCTTTAAAGAATATGATGGGCTCAACAGGCAACTGCATATTACTTTCAGCGGCATGATCAGAATAATTCAATCCAATGCAGATCAGCTTTGAAGGACGGCTCAGTGGCGGGCCTAATCTTTCTGCGTTGTTCACCCCGGGGCAGGAGGATTCATTTGCACTCAACCATTCGCTTAACCGCCTGATACCGTCTGTTGCAAAAAAACCTTCTGTATAATCTTCCCCAAAAGCGGAAACATCAATGCGTTTGCCGTTCTTCAGTTCTATTCCGGGTTTTTCCTGGCCGGACTTTCCAAAGCGAATTAATTTCATAAATCATCTGTTTTTGAGTGGACTAAACTACTTCCATTTTTTGTGCACGCCAAACCATTTTTTATGCAAACGGTTGAAAAGCTAACGGGCATTAGGATTTGCTTTAATTTTAGGTAATGGTAATAACAGGCAATATGAACAATCGGGCAACTAATAAAGTACGGATAGTAACAGCAGCCAGCTTATTCGACGGGCATGATGCAGCCATTAATATTATGCGCCGTATACTGCAAAGCAAAGGCGCTGAAGTTATTCACCTGGGCCACGACCGGTCGGCACGGGAAATTGTAGAATGCGCCATTGAAGAAGATGTACAGGGCATTGCCCTTACCAGTTACCAGGGCGGCCACATGGAGTTCTTTAAATACATTAAAGACCTGTTAGATGAAAGCGGCTGCGGTCATATTAAAATTTTTGGTGGCGGTGGCGGCACTATCCTCCCGCAGGAAGCAGAGCAATTGCATCAATGTGGTATTACCAGGATATACAGTCCTGATGACGGAAGAAAAATGGGGCTGGAAGGCATGATCGAAGATGTGATGGCACATTGCAGCTTCTCCGTTACCGATGTACCCGAAAGCCCAACCAAAGCCCTGCCATTAGGCGAGTACAGAGATACAAGGAAAGTGGCCAGAGCGATTACCCTGGCGGAAAAAGGAAAAAGCTATTCAACTATTTTAGCGCATTTGAAAGGCTCGGGCCGAACTGATATTCCCGTTATTGGTATTACCGGCACTGGTGGCGCCGGAAAATCATCTGTAACCGATGAAATAGTACGCCGTTACCTTGGCGCATTTACCGATAAAACCATTGCCGTTATTTCAGTTGATCCCAGCAAGAAAAAAACCGGTGGCGCTTTGCTGGGAGACAGGATAAGAATGAATTCCGTTTCGGGCCCCCGCGTGTATATGCGTTCCCTGGCCACAAGAGAAGATAACACAGCCATTAGCAAAGTAGCCAGGGAAGCCATTGCCATATGTAAGGCCGCAGGGTACGATTGCATTATTCTTGAAACGGCGGGTGTGGGACAAAGTGATATGAGCATTACAGATTACTGCGACGTGAGCATATACATCATGACACCGGAATACGGCGCTGCATCGCAATTAGAAAAAATAAACATGCTGGATTACGCAGACATTATTGCGATCAACAAATTTGATAAGGCAGGCGCAGAAGACGCGTTAAACGACGTAAGAAAACAATACAAACGCAATCACCTGCTATTTACAGCAGCTAATGACGAATTGCCTGTGCTGGGCATATGTGCCAATACCTTTAATGATAAAAGGGTAAACCGGTTTTTTGATTTATTACTACAGAAAATAAAAGCAAAAACAGGTGTATCGTGGAACGGTTTGCCAACAGGTGCCTCCGGGGATGAGCCGGGCAGACAGGATGCCATTGTTATACCAGCCCGGCGGGTGCGGTATCTTAGTGAGGTCAGCGAAAGTATACGAAAGTATAACAACATGGTAAAAGAGCAAAGCCATATCGCATCGCAGCTATACCAGTTGAACGGCGCGATTCAAATATTAAAAACACTACCTGAAATGAAATAAAAAAGTTCTTAGGCAAAAACAGGCGCTCCAAAAAATAACAATCACGCATGCAATCTATATTACAAAAACAATACGAAGCACTCGAAAAGAAGCTAAGCCCTGAAGTAAAGCAATTGCTAAAAGAATGGAACGAGCTGCAAAAAAAATATGAGTCCGATTTTTTTGAATATACCGTACGCGGCAAAGTCATCAAACAGGAAATCAATACAGTGTCGTTAAGCGGAACAAAAATTCCGAAAGTTGTGTTGCCTGCTTACAAAGACTGGGGCGATATTGTGCAATGGCAAATGCAGGAAAATGTGCCGGGTGAATTTCCCTATACTTCCGGGGTGTTTGAGCTGAAACGGCAGGGAGAAGATCCTACAAGGATGTTTGCCGGCGAAGGCGGACCTGAACGCACCAATAAGCGTTTCCATTATGTTGCTGCCGGTCAGCCAGCCAAACGGCTGTCTACCGCTTTTGACAGCGTTACCCTGTATGGACAGGACCCTGCATATCGTCCTGATATTTACGGTAAAATTGGAAACGCTGGCGTTAGCATTGCAACGGTAGACGACGCCAAAAAACTGTATAGCGGATTTGACCTCTGCGATCCCTCTACTTCCGTAAGCATGACCATTAACGGCCCGGCGCCGGTGATCCTTGCATTTTTTATGAATGCAGCCATTGACCAGCAATGCGAAAAATGGATTACAGCAAAAGGCTTATGGCAGGAAGTGGAAAAAGTAAGCAAAAAGAAATATGAGCATCAGCCGCCGCCTGTATACTATGATCCTTCTTCCCCCGAAAGGCTGCCAGAGGGTAACAACGGGTTAGGATTAAAACTACTGGGGTTGAGTGGCGATGAGGTATTACCCCGTGAGGTGTATGAAAAGATCAGGGCTGAAGCATTGCAGCAGGTACGTGGCACCGTGCAGGCAGATATACTGAAGGAAGACCAGGCGCAAAATACCTGCATCTTTTCTACAGAGTTTGCCTTAAAGCTGATGGGTGATGTGCAGGCCTTTTTCATTGAAAATAAAGTACGCAATTTTTACAGTGTCAGCATCAGCGGGTATCATATTGCAGAAGCCGGAGCCAACCCCGTTACGCAACTGGCTTTTACACTGGCTAACGGGTTTACCTATGTGGAGTATTACCTCAGCCGCGGCATGCACATTGATGATTTTGCACCCAATCTGTCTTTTTTCTTTAGTAACGGCATGGATCCCGAATACAGCGTTATAGGCAGGGTAGCAAGAAGAATATGGGCCAAAGCCATAAAATACATTTACCATGGTAATGAGCGTTCACAAAAACTAAAATATCATATTCAAACCAGCGGAAGAAGCCTGCATGCACAGGAAATTGACTTTAACGATATACGCACCACGTTACAGGCTTTATATGCCATTTACGACAATTGCAATTCATTACACACCAATGCATATGATGAGGCCATTACCACACCTACCGAAGAAAGTGTACGGAGAGCCATGGCCATACAGCTTATTATTAACCGCGAACTGGGCTCGGCTAAAACGGAAAACTTTATACAGGGCAGCTTTGCTATTGAAGCCCTGACCAATCTCGTGGAAGATGCAGTGCTTGCAGAATTTGACCGTATATCGGACAGGGGCGGTGTGCTGGGCGCCATGGAAAGAATGTACCAGCGCAATAAAATACAGGAAGAGAGTTTATATTACGAAAGCCTCAAACATTCCGGTGAGCTCCCGGTTGTTGGTGTAAATACCTTTTTAAATAAGAAAGGCAGCCCCACCCTCGTACCCGGTGAAGTGATCCGCAGCACCAAAGAAGAAAAAGAGCAGCAGATCGAAAATACCAGGGCATTCCAAAAACGAAATGAGGAGGTGGTGGCTGAAAAATTAGAAGCGCTCAAAACAGCCGCAGGCAATAACGAAAACCTGTTTGCTATACTTATGGATACGGTTAAGCATTGCAGCCTCGGACAAATTACCCATGCATTATTTGAAGTGGGTGGCCAATACAGGAGAAATATGTAATTCAAACTTTATCCCGCGTCCCAATGGCTTCGTCTTTTCTAAGCACCTGTACATTATTTTTGATTTTATTTTTCCTAATATTTCAGAAAAGCATCGTACAGCGTTTGCATATAGGCCTTGCCATCAGTAAGTAAGCTATCATCCATTGCTGTACCTGCACTTTTATACGCAGGAATCAGCAGCCGCTTTGCCCGGTTGTCAAATATCAGTGTGTCTTTTGCCGTTAGCCAGGCAAAGCCGTCATCGAAAGTATAGAACGCAAAGGGCTTCCTGTTGGGATCCAATAAATCATTTCCCCATTTAAAAGCGGTATCCGTTATCTGCAATTGTTTAAGCAGGGTAGTGGCGATGTCGGTTTGTGAGCCTGTGCCGGCGATCTTCTTTCCGCGATACGCTTCTTTCAATACCTCGCCAAAAAAAATAAGGGGAATATGGTACCGTGCAGGTTCATTAAACTTCCTGCCCCTTGGGAGATGGTGCCCATGATCGGCCACTAAAACAAATAGCGTGTTTTTATACCAGTCCATTTTTTTTACCGCTTCAAAAAATGCTCCCAGCGAATGGTCGGTAAAATAGCAGGCATTCTTAAACTGCTCATTATGGGAATCGCCTGCAAAAACGGTGGGCATGGGCACCGTAAAGGGTTCATGACTGCTTGAAGTAATGATGTATGAAAAAAACGGTTGTACGGGATGCTGCATTTCTGCTACATATTTATCTAACAGGCTCTTATCATCGGCACCCCATTTATTGAACAATCCGGCATCCGAAAAATCTTCTAATCCCACAATATGATCAAAGCCCGCACGATGGGTGATAGTATTAAAACGGCCAAAGCTTAGCTCGCCGCCGTAATAAAATGCATTATGATAATTTTTGTTTTTAAGTGCAAGCGAGAGAAAAGGCATGTGCTCTATCTTTTCGGGCTGATTGACAATATTGGTTTGGGGTTGTGCAGGAAACCCGCTCAGCAATGCAATAATGCCCTGGTCGGTGCGTACGCCACTCGCGTATAGGTTTGTGAATAAAATTCCTTCCCTGATCAGCTTGCTTATATTAGGCGTTACACCGCTGTCTCCTCCAAGCTCCTGTATAACATCGGCAGTAAAGCTCTCTAACTGGATAAAAATAATGTTGGGCCTTTGCTGCGTTAATATAAGCCGGGTTGAATCGCTACTTTGCTGCTGGTATAAATGATTAACCCGCTGAGCCGCTTCACCGGCGGGTAAATAAGTGTATATGTTTTTTTGCCCGCTATGGCGGTTCTTTAAAACACTGCTGCTAAGATGCCATGGGGTATTTACAGCAGCATGATTGGCAACGGGGTAAGCGCTGAAATACGCCACGCTTTCATTAACTGGTATTTGTTGCCAGCCGCCACGGATGCTTAAAAAAATGAATGCAGGGATCAGCAGCAACTGAACGCAATAGGCGACCTTTTCATGGCTCAGTAATTTCCCTGCCGGCATCTTCATTTTATTTACCACCTGCCGGTATATAATGCCCGCAACAACAAGCTCGGCGAGCATGATCAGCAGCAGCAGCAGCAGTGGCGCGGATTTGCTGGTTTCAAAAGCTTCGGCAGGATGAGCCAGCATGGAAACGGCGCGGTAATTGAGCTTTACGCCCCAGTTTTCATATATCCCCAGATCGCCACCGGAAATAAACGTAGTTATCAAAAGCAATAGCCAGGTATATATTTTTAATGCTTTTTTAAAGAACAAAGTTTTAGTAAGCTGCTGGGCAATGAACAAAAGCAGGGGGATAGCGGCAAAATAGCCGGTCATGGATAGGTCGAGCCGTAATCCATACACAAAAGCCTGCAGCATTTTTTTTGGCCCCGCTTCCCGGAACAGGCTGTAGTAATACAATACAAATACAAGGCGCTGCAGGGAAAAAATAAGCACCCAAAAAAGGTAATACCTCAAAAAAAATAAAAGGGGTGCTGTTTTCCGCCAGTTGAATAAAGGGCTGCCCATGAATCGCTCCAATGCTTTACTTGAATAACAATTTACCTGCAAATTAAGTGTTATTATTAAGGCAGGAATTTTTAAATGATCTGTACCATCAAAAGCTATTTTAAAGGGATGCCTGTTGCATTCATTCATATCAACGGATCGGAGGTAAGCAGCATCATTGAAAAAGTGTATAATGATACTATATATATTAAGCAGTATGATGTAAGAATGTTCCCCACTCCCCGGGTAACAAGGGTAGAAGATACGGCGCGTTATTATGATCTGCGGTTCCATTACAATGAAATAGCCGCCATTCCCGTCCGCCGAAAGGGTTTGAATTTGTACGCAACGGTACGCTCCTGATGATCGGCGGCGGCGAATATGCTTTCCTTCATGCGTTTAACGGGCTGGTACAAAAAAGAAAGATATATCCTTCAACACTGCTTGTCTCCGGCGGAGTTGCCGGATTTGTTTTATTTTGCAGCATTATTATTTGCATATTTTGAAAAATTTCTTTACCCGCGTGTGGCGGTTCTGTAAAAGACTGTTCCTGATCCTTTTCATTTTACAATTTGTATATATTATTATGCTGAAATGGATCAACCCTCCTGTAACATTTACGCAGTTAGGCAGCCTGCTGGGGGGCAATGGTCTTAAGCGGGATTATGTTGCCGCTGATAAAATTTCTCCCCATGCGGGACTGGCTGTAATTGCCTCGGAGGACCAGCTTTTTACCGATCATAATGGATTTGACTGGAAGAGTATTCAGAAAGCAATTGAAAAGAACCAGCAAAAGAAGAACAGGATCGTGGGGGCATCAACCATTAGCCAGCAAACGGCAAAAAATGTTTTTTTATGGCAGGGCCGCAACTGGTTACGTAAAGGACTGGAAACCTATTTTACATTTATGATTGAATGGATATGGGGCAAAGAGCGTATCCTGGAGGTATATCTTAATGTAGTGGAAATGGGTAAGGGCGTATTTGGCATTGAAGCCGCCGCACGGCATTATTTTAAGAAATCCGCCGCTAAGCTTTCCCGTACCGAAGCGGCTATGATCGCTTCATCGCTTCCCAACCCTGTAAAGTATACGGTAAAGCCGCTTTCGCGTTTTGTAGCAGCGCGGTATCCGTGGGTGTTATTGCAAATGAATAACCTGCAGGGTGATGCGGATATTAAAAATGTATTACCAGGGCCGAAACTCAAAACAACCAACTCACCATCGAAGTAAAGCGCTGCCCCAGGTAAAGCCGCTTCCAAATGAGGCCAGGCATAGGAGGTCGCCTTCTTTTATTTTACCCTTTTCCCAGGCCTCGCACCAGGCTATCGGAATAGATGCAGCAGTAGTGTTGCCATATTGCTGAATGTTATTGTATACCTGGTCGTCTCTTAATCCTAACTGCTGCTGAACAAACTGGCTGATGCGTAAATTGGCCTGGTGTGGTATCAGCATATTAATATCGGCCGGGGTAAGCCGGTTAGCCGTAAGCGCCTCCATTACTACTTCAGGCATTTTTACCACGGCCTTTTTAAATACGGCGGGTCCATCCATAAACGGAAAATTCTGCGCCTGATCAATCATGGCGTGGCTCATAAACATTTCCGCTCTTTCCGCATCATCAAAATCCGCCAGCTTTTTACCGGTCCAGTGGTTGGCATGCGTACCCGGATTATACATGGCTAACAGTTCGGCACTTTCGCCATCGCTGTGCAAATGCGTGCTTAGTATGCCCTGCTTATCATTGGTTGCAGGTTGTAATATTACAGCCCCGGCGCCATCTCCAAAAATAACCGACACATTGCGTCCGCGGGTGCTGAAATCCAATCCGAATGAATGTTTTTCACTGCCTATCACCAGAATGTTCTTATACATGCCCGATTTAATGAACTGATCGCCTATGCTCAGTGCGTATATAAACCCGCTGCACTGGTTGCGAACGTCTAACGCGCCTGCTTCTTTCATTTTCAAAGCGCGCTGCACCAATACACCGCAGCCGGGAAAATAATAATCAGGACTTAACGTGGCAAAAATGATAAAATCTATATCCTGTGCGGTGGTGCCGGCTCTTTCCATTGCTGTTTTTGCTGCCTCCACACCCATAGTGGTGGTCGTTTCACCGGTACGTTTGGCATACCTTCTTTCTTTGATACCCGTACGTTCCTGTATCCATGCATCATTGGTATCCATGTATTTTGTGAGATCATTATTAGATACAACCTGTTCAGGAACATACATTCCTATTCCCGCGATCTTTGTACGCAACATAGCAAACATTTTAACGGTTTAAAAATAAAGCAATACCGGGTACTGCCTTGGAAATATAGAAGAAAAGAGGGAAGCCCGTTGATTTTTATTTGTTGTTTAACTGCACGGGCAAAACAACTTTTGTATCGTCCCATCCTATCCATAGCAATGCGCCGTCTTTGTTTTCTCCGGTTTCCATAGTGAAAGCCTCTACAGGTATGGTTAGCGGGATGGTGGGCACGGTAAATGTAAAAACATCTTTAGCGGCATCTATTACCAGCCCCCAACTGTACAGGTCGCTGTTCAAAATAAGCTTCCATGCTGCCGGCTGGGGTATACAGTACAGCACATACCGCCCCCGGGCAACTTTTGTTTGTTGTATAGTAACGGGTTCAAAAAATTCTATTTCAGTAGCTTCATTTGCTCCAAGCCGCCAGTGTTCACCGTATTTTACTACTGATCCAAAAATTTTTCTGCCGTTTTTTTGCGGCCGGCTGTAAATTACCCTGAACACGGGCGGGGATGCTGTTTTACCGATCATCTTTAGCTTGGGGTATTCCGGCGGATAGTACACGATATCTAATGGCGATTTATCTAACAGCGACAGGGCATTATTGCCGCCTTCCTGCCGGGGTAAGGGCAAAATAGTGGTATCTGCCGGGGACTGGGAGGGTTGCGGGTTAGTATGGCAGGCGCAGAGCGCTGTACACAACAATATAATAAATATAATAACGATATCGTGCAAGTTGCAGCGCGAGTGGGTCATAATGCTAAGCCTGATCTTTTATAATATAACGGATAATAATATTTTCCTGTTTTTTCCTGCACGCCGGCGCGTAGTTATTTAATATAAGCCCAGAGGCAACAGCAAATGTACAGGTTTGCCTGTTTATGAAAAAGCGAATAATGATTTTATCCCCTGCGCTTATACAACCGGAAAAACAGACTGGAAATGCTCCCAGGCCATCTGTTTTAGATCGGGGAAAAAAGTGGCATAGCATTCATGAAGCTCATCATAATGATTTTCAAAAATGGCAAAAGCCGGTGCGCTTTCCGTTAAATATGCGGCACGATGCACCAACCCTCCAAAGCTGTTTTGGATACCCCACCTGTACCGGTAGTTATACAGCCAGTTTTGCTTTTTCATATAGGGAAGCATAGCCGCGAAAGGCGCGGGAAGCTGAAAAGCAAACCGGTCAAGCTGGGTATAGGTTTCCTGCGAAAAATCCATTAGCTGATCATAGCTAAATTCATTGCTGTCACCGGCCAGGAAATGATCGTATACCACATCCACAAAAGCGCCGGCGTACAGGCGGTAATACGGACTAAAAAACCGTTTTGCCTGCCTTGTAGCTTCATGTGTATCCGTAAAAGCATCAATGGCCCGGTGCAGCATGATCCCCTTTTGAATAAGTTCGGGATAATTTTCTTTCTTTTTGCCCTTCACAAAATCACTGATCATATTTCCTACCAGTATTTCCGGCTGATGAAACGATAAACAGGCATGAGCGAGATAATTCATATATGCTGATGAAGATGTATTTGGTAAGTAAAGTCATAACGTCAGGCATTACATCTTCCTAATGTAAGATAATACCGGCATTTACTCATCATTTTTATATTTCTCCTATTAAGGAAAAGGCCCTGACTGCCGCACAAAAGGCAATGCAGGAAGCAAAAGCTTAATTCACATGATGGAGCCGGGGTGATGAAAGAATAGATGTTTACAGCCTAAAACATATTGAATTTTTATTTGAAATATTAATACAATCATTTACTTTTGTATAAGTGATTACACTGATTAACACAGGTATTAATATCCAATCTTCTGCTCGTTATTATCCGGTCTCCGTTTTTTAAAATCCGATATTTTTCCCGTTAAATTCTAAACCTTATTTGATACGGATTGCAGCAATTTGTATTGCTGGCTTCAGCAATACAGGTAACAAATCAATGTATGTTGTATTTATTAATATAACCTGTACATCAACTTTTTCTTTTTGTGGTTTCAGAGGTAAGCACAGGCCGGTGATGTCTATCGCCGGCATTTTTGTTAAAAGGCGCCGGATTAACCCCAAAGAAGCAGTGTGTGGGCCTGGCGGCTTTGGATATTACTATGGAGGAGCAGGATATAAACATCAAAAATAACCCTGCATTAACCGGTAATCAGTTGGCCTGCTTTCTTACATATTTGGTAAGAATAACAATGGTTTGTCCTTCTATCTTTCCTTCAATCTGCTCCGTATTATCTTCCACAATGCGGATATTTTTTACTACTGTTCCCATCCTGGCATTCAGGGTGGAACCCTTAACGTCCAGCGACTTTATTAAAACCACGCTATCGCCGCTTTGCAACACCTGCCCGTTGCAATCTTTATGGAGTTCTACTGCGGCATCATTTTCATGATCACCCAGCGCCTTAGCCCAATTCAATTTTTCATCATCTAAATAAAGCATATCTAAGTTATCGGCTGCCCAGCTTTCATTGCGCAGGCGGTTCAGCATACGCCATGCCACTACCTGCACACCCGGCACTTCGCTCCACATGCTTTCCGATAAGCAATGCCAGTGACTGCTGCTGAGTTCTGCTTTCTTTTCAACCTGTGTGCGGCATACCTCACAGATCATAATACAGTCTTCCGCATCTTTGTTTTGCTGCGGGAGCACCTCATACAATTGTATATCCTCCTCCGACCTGCATAGCTCACATTTGTTTTCGCTTCTTGCCAGCAATAGTGCTTCCAGTTTCATGGTTTTTTTTTTGATCCGGCCGCGAAGATAATCCTTTAATGCAAAGTCCCGTCCGGAGCTGTTATTTCGCCGCGTTGTCAGGCACATCTTCATCTATATTGGTTACTCCGCCCGATATGGCGAATTTCATAGCATCTGCCGGACCGATGTCGGTTAACAGCCTTACCCTTTGCCTTTTCACAAAATATAAATGTCCCGCAAAAGCGTAGGATTGCGGAACATATACCGCCACGAAATCATTCAGTCCAAATTCACGTACGTCCTGCTGTGTAATAAAGCCGATCTGCCATACCTCTTCGGCATGTATCGCTACCAGTACCGATTGATCAAACTTTCTTTTATTGCCGGCGAATGCCTCAAAAAAATCCTTAAGCGTGCTGTAAATGATCTTTATTCCCGGTGTTTTCTCCAGTATGCTGTCGAACAATTCCACTAATTTCCCTACCACAAAAGAGGAGGAAATATAGCCTACCACAAAAATCAAAAGCAACGCTACAATAAATCCCATGCCGGGGAGGTAATACTTTGAAAACTGGGGAATAGCGTCTTCAAAAAGGTCGGGTAATATCCGGTCAATAAAATTAAAGAGCGAGGTTACCGCCCAAATGGTTATTACAATTGGCGCCAGGATGATAAGTCCCTGTAAAAAGATCTGTAATAGTTTCCTCAACCAGTTTCTTGTAGCCATTATGTATGTTTTAGTGGGGTAAAATTAATCTAAGCCGGCATAATCCTGTAATACAGATGTCATTATAGGTAGAATTGCGAAACCGGGGGAATGCACATTGCGCTGAAGGAGCCGGGCGGGCAATGTACAAAAACAATGAACTGTCAGGCGGTTTTGGAGATACAACCGTTAGTTGCTCAACGCTTATGCACTCCGGGCAGCGCCATAAAACAAGCGAAATAGCGGCATGCGCTGTATAAGCTTATCATGCATTTACCGTTCATCAAAAAAATTATAAAAAAACTACGGAAACTTT
>CAYVEI010000024.1:25922-36891 GCA_964450515.1 uncultured Terrimonas sp.
CTTATCATGCATTTACCGTTCATCAAAAAAATTATAAAAAAACTACGGAAACTTTGGTAACGATAAAAGTTTCCTTAGTTTTGCCGCTGATTTTGAAGTTATGGAGATACAGGAAAGAATAGCGCAGAAGGCGCACGATTTGTTTTTGAGGTATGGGATCCGCAGTATCAGCATGGATGAGATCGCGTCGCAGTTGGGCATCAGCAAAAAAACCATTTACCAGTTTTATGCCGATAAGGATGCCCTGGTGGATAGTGCCATAGATATTGTGGTGAGTGGTAATATCAATGAATGCTGCGTCCACAAAGAAGAAAGCGAAAACCCGGTTCATGAGATTCTGGTGGCTACGGATATGGTGCAGGAAATGCTGAATACCATGAATCCTACCATCATGTATGACCTGCAGAAATATCACCCGGCTGCCTATAAGAAGATCGCCGATCACAAGAACGAGTTTTTATATAAACTTATAAAGGGAAACCTGGAACAGGGTATCGCAGCGCAGTTATACCGCCCGGAAATCAATACGGAGATCATGTCGCGCTTCAGGCTGGCTGCTGTATTTATGATGTTCAGCCCCGATCTCTATCCCCTTGGTAAATATAATTTAGGCGCAATAATTGAGGAGGTAACGATCCATTTTTTATATGGCATCACTACCGCTAAAGGACAAAAACTTCTTCAGAAATACCTTTTGAAACGACAAAAATAATAAACAGATGAAAGAATGGAAACCGGTAAAGTGGGGATTAATGATACTGGTGGCAATATGTTCAGCAAGCGTGCAGGCACAGCAAACGCCGCCGGCGGAGGTGCATGCTTTTTCATTGCAGCAGGCGCTTGATTACGCAAAGCAAAATAATGTGCAGGTAAAAAATGCCTTGCTGGATATACAGATCCAGGAACAAACCAACCGGGAGGTAACGGGTATGGCTTATCCGCAGATCAGCGCCAACGGCTCACTGGTATACAATGCCAAACTCCCCGTAAGCCTTGTTCCCGCAGAATTTTTTGGCGGGCAGCCGGGCACTTTTGAGAAGCTGGCCTTTGGTGTAAAATGGGGTGCAACAGGCGGCATATCCCTAAACCAAATCGTGTTTGACGGGCAGGTATTTGTGGGTTTGCAGGCCCGGGAAACATTAATACGGTTCCAGGAAAAGTATGCGGAAGTAACAGAAGAAGCCATCAGAGCTAATATATATAAAATATATTATCAACTGGTAGCCGGTAAAACACAGATTGAATTACTGGATGCAAATATAGCCCTGCTGGATAAGTTGCAGCATGATACCCGGGTGATGCAGGAGAATGGATTTGCCGAAAAATTAGACCTTGATAAAATTGCTGTGCAACTGGCTAATCTGCACACAGAAAAAGTAAGCGCCTTAAACCAGATCAGCAATGGCTACCTGGGACTGAAAGTGCTGATAGGTATGCCCGTTAAAGATTCCCTGATGCTTACCGATACATTAACAGATGAAAAAATTAAAAACGGCATATTAGAAATGGAAGATTTCAATTATGCGCAAAGAAAAGACTACCAGTATGCAAACCTGGGAATAGCGCTGGGTGAATACGATGTGCGTCGCTATAAGCTGTCCAAATTACCTACGCTGTCGCTCAACGGGTATTATAATAAAAATGCGCAGCGGAACAAGTTTGATTTTTTGAAAGATGGCGACTGGTTCGATATTTCCGCCATAACCATGCAACTGAATATTCCCATTTTTACCGGCTTTGCGGCCAATGCCAGGATAGCCAAAGCAAAGCTGTCCCTGCAGCAAAGCATTAACCAGCGTGATGCGCTGAAGATTAACATTGATAATGAAATTGAAACGGCAAGAAATAATTTCAACACGGCAATAACTACGCTCGATTATCAAAAAGAAAACATGCAACTGGCGGAAACCGTATTTCAGCAAACAAAAAAGAAGTTTGAAGCAGGTATGGGTTCCAATACAGAAATTACCCAGGCACAAACGGATATGAAAGCGGCACAAACCAATTACATCAATGCTTTATATAGCGCTATAATAGCCCGCGTGGATTACGAAAAAGCCACGGGGAAATTATAACGGACTTTAATACAACTATTGAAATGACTTATAAAACCAGGTATATGCAAAATGTATTTAAAACTGCTTTAGCGGTAGCTGCGATAGCCTTTCTTGCTTCCTGCGGCAGCACTACAGACCATGAGAATAAAGGTATAGCGGCTAAGAAGGCGCAGTTGGAAAAGATGAAAACGGAGCAAAGAGCGCTGTCCGAAAAAATAACTGCGCTTGAAGAAGATATCATTAAGCTTGATCCTTCTCAAAAAAAGGAAAATGCAAAGCTGGTGGCCATCGCGCCGCTTAAAACCGGTAATTTCACCCATTACATTGATCTGCAGGGCCGCGTAGATGCTAATAATGTGGCTTACGTGGCGCCGCGCGGACAGGGCGGACTGGTAAAAGCCATCTATGTTAAACAGGGCGACCAGGTGAAAACAGGGCAATTGCTGTTGAAGCTTGATGATGCGATGGCTCAGAAGCAGCTTGACCAGTTGAATGTACAACTGGCTTATGCAAAAGACATTTTACAGCGGCAGCAAAATTTGTGGAATGAACGGATAGGTACGGAAGTACAATTGCTGAGCGCTAAAAACAATGTGGAATCTATTGAAAAACAAATTGCCACGGCTAAAGAACAATCTTCTTTTTCAAACGTATATGCGGAAATGACGGGTGTTGCGGAAACGGTGAATATAAAAGTGGGCGAGTTTTTTCAGGGCGGTACACAAATACGCATCGTTAATACCAATGATCTTAAGATCGTAACCCAGGTACCCGAAAACTACATTGAAAAAGTAGGCGTTGGAAGTACCATACTGGTTAATTTTCCGGAAGCCGGCGACAAGGTCATTACTACCCGGGTATCCGTTGCGGGCAAGCTGATTGACCCCAACAGCAGGTCATTTTATGTAGAAGCCAAACTGCCGGTGAGTAAATCGCTGCGACCGAACCAGATTGCGCTGGTTAAAATCCAGGACTACACGGCTAAGGATGTGATCACTATTCCGGTTAATGCTTTACAGAATGATGATAAAGGAAAATTTGTGATGATGGCGGTAAAGGAGAACGACAAATGGATTGCGCATAAAACGCCTGTTGTAATCGGGCAGTTGTATGGCGACAAGGTAGAAGTGCAATCGGGGCTAAAAGCCGGTGATCAGTTGATAACCGATGGGTTCCAGGGATTATATGAAGGACAGACCCTTATAACGAACTAAGCAGGAACGCTGGGTGATGAATGCAAAGCAATATGCTTTACTGTGAAACAGATTCGTAGTACGATCTTGTTTTTGAGATGAACCGGCAATGATACATTTTAAAGACTGATTATGGTAAATGCCAGCATTTTCCTTCCGGGTTATTGGCTTTGCACGATCAGAACAGACAATCTTTTGTGGATATACAACACTAATTAATATGAGTGCTTTAGAAAATCTGACCGCTAAGTTTAAGGAATTTAAACCCACTACCTGGAGCATAAAGAACAGGACTTCCATTTACCTGATGATGTTATTTATCAGTGCCATTGGTGTATACGAGTTCGTTACTTTGCCCAAGGAGCAGTTTCCTGATATTGTAATTCCCACAGTATATATTCAAACGGTATATGTAGGTAATTCGCCGCGCGATATAGAAAACCTGGTTACCCAGCCCATAGAAAAACAGATCAAGGGTATTACGGGAGTGAAAATTCAGAAAACGACCAGCACTTCCGTGCAGGATTTTTCCGCTATTGTGGTTGAGTTTAACACGGATGTGGATATAGATGTGGCGGTGCAGAAAGTAAAGGATGCCGTGGATAAAGCAAAAAAAGATCTGCCGACAGATCTTACGGAAGAGCCTACTGTTATGGAAGTGAGCTTATCTGAAATTCCCATCATGTATGTAAACATGAGCGGCGATTATGATGAAATGAAGCTGAAGAAGTACGCCGATGATTTACAGGATAAGCTGGAAGAGCTTTCGCAGATAACGCGCGTTGATATTGTGGGCGCTCCTGAAAGAGAATTCCAGATTAATGTGGATAATTACCGTATGCGCAGTGCAAATATCACCTTTGATGATATAGCCAATGCAGTATCGCGGGAAAATATGGATATTTCCGGCGGTTTGCTGGAGGTGGGTAATATGAAGCGCACCCTCCAGTTAAAAGGACAGTTTCGCTCTGCTTCCGACATAGAAAAAGTGGTGGTAAGAAGTCCAACCGGCGCTTCCATTTACCTGAAGGATATTGCGGTTATCAAAGACACTACAAAAGAAAGGGAAAGCTATGCCCGGCTGGATGGCAAAAATGTAATTACGCTTAATATTGTTAAACGCTCCGGCGAAAACCTGATAGAAACCGCCGATGCGGTAAAGCTGGCGGTGAAGGAAATGCAGGACAGTGAGTTTCCTAAAGACCTGAACATTGTTCTTACCGGCGATCAAAGTAAAAATGCCAGGCATTCGTTTAATGAACTGGTAAATTCTATTGTTATCGGTTTCATTCTGGTGTTGATCATCCTCATGTTTTTTATGGGGGTTACCAATGCCTTTTTTGTTGCGCTTTCTGTTCCGCTCAGCATGTTCGTTGCATTTTTATTTTTGCCGGCGGCTGATCTTATCATAGGAGCAAATGTTACGCTCAATTTCATGGTATTGTTTGCGCTGCTGTTTGGACTGGGTATTATTGTGGATGATGCCATTGTCGTCATAGAAAATACGCACCGCATATTTATACAGGCAAAGGGCAAGCTAACCTCTGAAAAGTCGGCCATTGTGGCTGCCGGGGAAGTATTTATTCCGGTGCTGGCAGGTACGCTTACTACACTGGCGCCCTTCTTTCCGTTATTGTTTTGGCCGGGTATTATCGGCAAGTTTATGATCTACCTGCCGGTGATGCTCATTTTTACGCTAACCGCATCGCTCATTGTAGCGTTTATTATGAACCCCGTATTCGCGGTTGATTTCATGAATCATCCCGAAGGCGAAGCAAAAGAAAAGAAATCTGCTATATTCAAAAAACCCTTTTTCTGGGTTGCCATTGCCGCGGGTATAGTGCTCGATCTTTCAGGGGCTCCTTTTTTGGGTAACATCCTGTTGTTTTTAGTGCTGATGGTTTTATTGAACCGCTATGTGCTGGAAGGGGTCATCCACGCATTTCAGAACAGGGTGCTGCCCTGGATCATGGCGCACTATGAAACCTTGCTGCGCTGGGCTTTAAAAGGATGGCGTCCTGTGCATTTGCTGTTAGGTACGCTTGTTTTGCTGATCCTGAGCTTTATGATATTTGGTGCGTCTGTGAGCAGCCAGCGGGTACCGATTGTTTTCTTTCCCAAAGCCGATCCTAATTTTATTTATGTATACCTGAAGTTACCGGTAGGTACAGATGTAGACTATACGGATTCCATCACCCGCAACCTCGAACAGCGCGTATATAAAGTGCTGGATATGGAGAACGGCAAAAAGAATCCTATCGTTGAAAGTGTGATCGCTAATGTGGCCATTGGCGCCGGTGATCCGCAGAGCGGTGACAGGAGTGCACGGCCGGAATTGGGCAGGGTACAGGTATCGTTCGTTGAGTTTGAGAAAAGGCATGGCGCATCCACTGCGGCATTGCTGGATTCTATACGGAGCGCAATAAAAGGCATTCCCGGCGCTGAAATTTCGGTAGACCAGGAAGCCAGCGGGCCGCCTACCGATCCACCCATTAATATTGAAGTAGCCAGCGAGGATTTTGATAAGCTGATTAAAACAGGTGTGGCGTTAAAGAATTATCTTGATTCTATACAGGTGCCCGGTGTGGAGGAGCTGAAAATGGATGTGGATTTAACCAACCCGGAGATCAGCATTTTTGTAAACAGGGAAAGGGCATTGATAGAAGGGGTTTCTTCGGCGCAGATTGGTATGGAAATCCGTACAGCGCTGTTCGGAAGAGAAGTATCTAAAATAAAAGATGGAGAAGATGAATATAAGATCCAGTTACGCAATAACGAAATGCAACGCAAGAGCCTTTCCGATCTGCTGAACATGAATATTACCTTCCGCGATATGGCCAGCGGTGGCGCTATCAAAAATGTTCCAATCAGCTCATTGGTTTCAGTAGATTATACCAATACCCTGGGCAGCGTAAAGCGAAAAGATCAGAAGCGGGTAATAACGCTGCGGTCTAATGTACTTACATCGCAGGGCTATACGCCAACAGCAGTTAACCAGCAGATCAAAAATTATATTGATGCCTTTCCCGGAAGGGCCGATGGCGTTACCATTAAACAAACGGGAGAAGGAGAGCAGCAGGCCGAAACCGGCGCCTTCCTTCTTAAGGCCATGATTATTGCATTGATGCTCATATTGTTTATCCTGGTATTGCAGTTCAACTCTGTAAGCAAACCGGTTATTATTTTAATGGAAATTATTTTTAGTATTATCGGGGTGTTATTAGGATTCAGCTTAACGGGTATGGAGGTGTCGGTAGCGTTTACCGGGCTGGGTGTTGTGGGGCTGGCGGGTATTGTGGTAAAAAATGGTATACTGGTGATTGAATTTGCGGATGAATTAAGAAGCCGTGGTTTAAAAACGCGGGAAGCCATGATTGAAGCGGGTAAAACACGTATCATTCCTGTATTGCTCACGGCCTTAGCTGCTATCTTTGGATTGATTCCATTAGCTGTAGGATTTAATATTGATTTTATTGGACTGTTCTCCAGCTTTGAACCACATATCTTCTTTGGTGGCGACAGTGCACGTTTCTGGAAGCCGCTGGCATGGACGATCATCTTTGGTTTGATCTTCGCTTTCTTTATGACGCTGATCATTGTGCCCAGTATGTACCTGATCGCTGAAAGACTGAGAAGACCCATGCGCAGGCAATTTGGCGGCAAATGGATATCTATGCTTGGCATACCGCCTTTCACCATTCTATTCATGCTGTTAATGATATATACCATGATTCAGCAAAGGATCAGTACCGCCCGCAGGAGAAGAAAATTAGGAAATAGTGTTAATAAAGCATGGATCGGGAGCTGGTTTTAGCAGGTGAAGTAGTGAGTGGTGAATAGCTTATCGTTACGTTAGTATGCATTAGCTGAAAGCTCAGGCGGCGAAGCCGCAGCATAATATAGAATAAAATAAGAAAGCGGTCGGCCTGCGTTTCATGCGTGGCTGGCTGCTTTCTTTTGTATTGAGCTATGCCTGCTTTACAAAAATAAGTCAGTATACAATTTCGCCCCGGGTACCACGCTGTATTTTTCAAGATCCGTTATACCTTCCTGTGCCAGTACTTCTTCATCAATAAAAAAATTACCCGTGCAACTTTCGGAAGAACGGGATAAAATGTAATACACCGCATCGGCAATGATTTCAGGCCTGCGGCTCATTTTTACTAATGCATCTCCGCCCAGTAAATTTTGCACTGCAGCGGTAGCAATGGTGGTCCGGGGCCAAAGTGCGTTAACGCCAATCTTGTCTTTTTTTAATTCTTCCGCCAGTCCCATAGCGATCATGCTCATATTGTATTTGCTAAGCGTATACGCCAGGTGATTGCCGAACCATTTAGGCTGCATGTTAAGCGGGGGCGATAAGTTGAGGATATGCGGGTTGCTGCCTTTACGCAGGTGGGGGATACAGGCTCTGCTTACAAAAAAAGTGCCCCGCACATTGATGTCGTGCATAAGATCAAAGCGTTTGGGATCTGTTTTTTCTGTAGGGGTAAGCGATATGGCCGAGGCGTTATTAATAAGGATGTCTATACCGCCAAATACTTCAATGGTTTTGTTTATGGCATTATCTATCTGTTCTTCAAACCGGATATCACACTGAACGGGCAGCGCTTGTCCGCCCGCTTCCACTATTTCCTTTGCTGCCGAAAAGATCGTTCCGCCGAGCTTAGGATTTTCCTCTACCGATTTGGCGGCTATTACTACCTGCGCGCCTTCTCTGGCTAACCGCAAAGCTATGGCTTTACCAATGCCCCTGCTGCCACCTGTAATAAAAACAGTTTTTCCGCTAAATGACATATCGTTTTATTTTCTTAGTGGCAAAATAATTGAACACCCCGTAAAGTTATGGCTACCTGGGCTTGATCCAGTCTTCGGGGTTAAGGTATTTGGGACTATTGCCCACCACAACGGTAACAACAAAAAGCACTTTGCCTATACCGTCTTCATCTTCCGATTCGGCGGCTTTGCCAATCGCCTGGCCTAATTTTACCTCCTGGTCTTTAGATACACTTATTCCGGTAAGGTTATAGTAAGTAGTAAGGTATTTACCATGCCGTATGGTTACTGCGGAAACAGGGCCGAAGCTATGTACGGATGATACCGTTCCTTCATACACGGCCTTTACCGGCGCACCGATATTGGTTTGAATATATACGCCGATATTGTCTTCAAATAAACGGGTGCCTTCTATTTTGTGCCTTCCGAAGGGCCCGGTTATATCGCCTTTGGCAACGGGCCAGGGGAGCTTCCTGCGATTGTTTTCGAACCCCATGGAAACGGCGGTAACCTCTGGTGTGTTCTCCAGCTTATTGGCAGCACGCGAGCTGGTGCCGGCCGTTGGAGCAGCCGCTTTTGCCGTTGTTCCGGCCGCTTTGGCGGCAGCCTCGCGTTTTGCTTTTTCCGCCTTTTCTGCCTCCATTATTTCTCTTTTAATAATAGCGGCGATAGAATTCCTGATATTGTTCTCTAATTTCCTTTTGGAGGTGAGCTGTTTATCCAGTTCTTTTTCCTTAAGCTTCAGGCTCGAAACCACGGCGTCTTTTTGCTTCTTTTCCTGTTCCAGCTTTTTCATTTGCTCGCTTTGTTCCGAAAGCGTTTGTGTTTTCAGGGTTTTGTTTGCGGCAAGCGTTTGGTTTTTTTGCGCTAACAGCAACTGGGTTTGATAGATATTATCTACCTGCTTTCCCCTGTATTCGCGGTATGCTTTCAGGTAAGCAACCCGTTTAATGGCGTCATTGAAGCTTACGGCAGAGAAAATGAAATTGAGCATGTCGTAGCTGCTCCTGTTCTTATAAGCATATTCGATCGTTCTGGCATACTGCACTTTTAGCGTATCGAGCTCATTTTTTAAACGCGATATTTCCCGGTTATTGTTATTGATATCATCATTGATCAGTTGTACCTGCCGGTTAATGGTTTCTATGATCGCGTCTCTTTTTTTAATGAGGTTACGTATACGCGCCAGTTGACCCAGGCTTTCCTTTTTGTTTTTCTGAATAGCGCTTTGCGATTTTCTTAAATCCTCGATTTCCTGCTGTATTTGTTTGCGCTGGCTTTCTAATTCATCTTTAGATTGCGACCAGGATGAAATTTGTAACCCGCAAAGTAATACGAACAGTAAGAAAAAGAATTTGCGCATGCCGGAAAATTTATATTGATTTATACTGCAAATAACGATGGTATATGCATGTGATTGTACTGCTTTTTGTTAAAATTACTGAATACTGTAATTACGCGGTATATTAAAAGGATAGCTGAGGGGCTTATCAAATTCCACCTGCTTGTATTCAAGACTTACGTCTAATCTTGTTTTTTCCGCCACGGTAATTTTTCTGCTGGTAGAAAAAAGCCTGCCGCCGGTAATGATGTAATCATTATAGGTGAAGTCGGCAGTACGGCTGCGTCCCGGATCCACATCATCCAGCTTGCTGTGCAGCACCGCATAGTCGTCTTTCCTGAGAGACAGCAACTGTTTAAAAAAATCGCCCATAGTAGAAAGAGAAACTGAACTTTCCCTCTCCCTGTACATAAGCACCTGCGTACTGTCTAAGTATACAGGATTACCTACGATAAGGCTTTGTAAAGTATAAAAATCAACCGGCAACTGTACGATATCCCTGATATATTCCACAGACCGGTACTGTACGTTTTTATCTAACTTATCCATCACTTTTACGCTGTCGGGCGTAATAAAAACCCTGAAGGCTTCAATACCGAAAGCGGCATTGATAGACAGCCATATAATGCTGTCTTTTTGAATACGCACAAAGGCGTTAAAGTCGTAATTCCGTTGCTTGTTGTCTTTATACTGCACTTTTATTTTCGAAGAAAAGGTTTCGAAATCAATGTGATTAGCCTTTATTCTTTCAAAAGTTTCATGCACCAGCCGGGCAGAATCGGTTGCCGCGGGATTGATCAGAACGGTAACAAGCGTATCTTTTTTGGTAATAGCCGATTGCAGCTTTTTGGAGCTGCGGCAACTGTACAGCACAGCACTAAGGAAAACGATGGTAAGAATGAAACGCATGATCGCTTTTTAGCTGGATTAATTTTTCCCGGTATGACCAAAGCCGCCTTCATTCCTGGAGGTTACGCTTATTTTTTCCACAGCTTCCCATTGGGCGGTTTCTACCTGTTGTACAACAATTTGAGCGATCCTGTCTCCCGGATGAATACTTTGAGGTTCATTGGAAAGGTTAATGAGTATAACTTTTATTTCACCCCTGTAGTCCGAGTCTATTGTGCCTGGCGTATTTAAGCAGGTAATGCCCTGCTTTACCGCCAATCCGCTGCGCGGGCGAACCTGTATCTCGTAGCCCTGGGGTATTTCAACAAAAAGCCCCGTAGGGATCAAAGAGCGTTCCATAGGCTGCAAAACAACCGGCGATGAAATAAAGGCGCGGATATCCATACCGGATGCTCCGGGAGTGGCGTATGCGGGAAGTGGATTGCTGGATTGGTTAATGATCTTAACCGTAAGTGTTGCTGACATGCGGCAAAAATAAGATTATTTAGCTATCAGCGGTCAGCTTTCAGCGATCGGTGGGAATCGTTAACGATGGGATGAATGCTCCTTTTCTGCTCATAGCTCCGGATTTTTTGATTTATCGTTTATCGTTTATGGTTTACAGTTGCATTTCGCTTCGGATTTAAAATTTATTCGGAACTTTGTATTACCCTGCTCAGTACCACGCCCCCTCATTTTCACATTTCCACATT
>CAYVEI010000025.1:0-36666 GCA_964450515.1 uncultured Terrimonas sp.
GGTTATTGAGCGATGCATAGTCTTCCGGGTTGGCGATGCAGGTATTGAGCAGGAGAAACAGGGCTTTGTCCCATTCTTTTTTCAGCATAAATCCGATGGCTGCCTGTGCGGTTTCGGCGCCTTTGTTCAGGTGTTTTTTTGCTTCGGCCTTGCTTTCCGGCTTCATGGCCGCTTCGGTGCTTTGCAGTATGGGTTGCAGATAAGTCCTGAGTTGCTCCTTACTCGCCGGGGCTGAAGGAATGGACAAACCGGATGGTTTTTTGGGTATCAGCCTGGCTTGGGCTTCTGCATCCGCCATCGCCTTTGCCTTTTCCATATCTACTCCCTTAGTCATGTTTTCCACATTTTTCAGCAGGTCAAACATGCCCATTTCTTCCATGGCTTTCCTGCTTTCGGGATCCATGGATTCCATTTCCTTTTTCATTTCTTTCATCATTTCTTCCATGGATTGCTCCTTTTTGGCAGGCTGTTTTTTGACAGGAGTTTTTTGTGCCTGCACCAAAGCGGCAAATGCAAGGAAGCATACCAGTAGCAATGTGAATTTTTTCATCTTGACTATTTTTAAAGTTTATAGCGAAAAACTTATTAAGGGATAAATCATCATCGTTTCCCAACCGGCTCTGAATAGTGTACGGATTTTATCTTCATCATTTTTGGTTGTTTCTGTTTTCATCAGGAGTTAAATTCATATGCCTGATACACAAATTTCGATACAAACCCCCGCCTTTCTATCATGTAAAAAGATGATTTTCCCGGAATAAGAATCATTAAAAAAGAGGATATAAAGAATAGGGATAGTTCGTTTTTTTGTACTTTGAAAACAGAATTATGCCGGTTTTATGAGAGAATGGATCACCCTGCTATTGTTTTGTGTTTTGCATGGGAAAACCCAGGCGCAAATACCCATGAACAAGGACAGCCTGCTGCGCCTGTTGCCCGGCGCTAAGGAAGATACGGCCAAAGTGCTCCTGCTTATCAACATTGGCAATCAATACGAATGGGACGACCCCCAAACAGCCGGTACATACTATCTGCAGGCAGGAGCGCTAAGTGAAAAGTTGAATTACAAAGAGGGGATCATAAAATTCAACGCCAACTATAGCTACCTGCTCAATCAAAGAGGGCAATACGACAGCTCGATGTTGTTGAACCGGCAGTCCGTTAAACTGGCCATGGAGCTGAACGACAAATTCCAGATAGGCCGCTCCAATGCCAATCTGGGCAATGTTTTCCTTAACCTCGATCAGTTTGACACTGCGGTATATCATTACCAGGTAGCTCTGAAAAATTTTGAAGCCATCAACGATAAAGTGTTGGTGGCCCGGCTCTGCGATTTGCTACAGGTTACCTATCAGGAATTGCGCCAGCATGATAAAGCATTGGTGTATGGCAGGCAGGCCATAGCGGTGTTGCGCAACGCCAATGACCCTGCGAGCCTGAGCGCCGCCCTCTCTAATGCATCAAACATTTATTTTCGGCTGCGATACTATGATACGGCGTTGGTGTATTTAAAGGAAGCATTGGTGTTGGCAAGAGGAATTAATTACAAAGCACACGAAAAGACCATATTGCAGAATATCAGCAATCTTTACCAGCATACGCTTCAAGTTGACAGTATCAAGCCTTATGCGGAGAAAGCCGCGGCGCTTGGCCGGGAATTAGGTTTCCCGGAAAGTGAAGCCATTGCCCACCGGGGCCTGGCGAATTACAATGTGTTCAAAAACAACCTGGATGCCGCCTACAAACATATTACCCAGGCATTGGATATTACCGAAAAGAACGGCTTTCGGAAGGAACATCTCCACAACATGGAAACCCTGGTGGGTGTTTTACTGGCCATGCACCGGTATGAAGAGTCCTACCGGGTGCAGGTGAAAGCAGAGGCGTTGTCAGACAGTCTTCTGGGCGAAGAAATACAAAACAAAACTTTACTTTTAGAAAAACAGTTTGAAACAGAGAAAAAGGAAACACAGATACAGTTGCAGCAGGCGCAATTAAACCAAAAAAGTACGCTGAACTATATTCTGATTGGCGGAGCAGCCGCAATATTATTTATCTCGTTGTTGGGGTACCGCAATTACCGTAACCGGCAAAAACTACAACAGGCAAGAATTGACGAACTGGAAACCGAAAAACAATTAACCGCCACCGAAGCCGTATTGAAAGGCGAAGAGCAGGAGCGTACCCGCCTGGCTAAAGACCTGCACGATGGATTGGGAGGTATGCTGAGTGGCATAAAATATTCATTAAACACTATGAAAGGAAACTTAATTATGACGCCTGAAAATGCGCAGGATTTTGAACGCAGCATTGATATGCTGGACAGCAGTATCAAAGAAATGCGCCGTGTGGCGCATAATATGATGCCGGAAATATTGGTGAAGTACGGGTTGAATACGGCATTAAAAGCGTTTTGCAATGAAATTGACCGTAGCGGAGTGGTTCGCATCAATTATCAGTCTATAGGAATGAATGACAGCGGTGTTGAACAAACCACGGCTGTAACGGTTTATCGCATCGTGCAGGAACTGGTGAACAATGCCGTCAAACACGCCACTGCCAGCCAGGTGCTGGTGCAGTTACAGCTATCGGAACAATTATTAAGTGTAACGGTAGAAGATGACGGCAAAGGTTTTGATACAACGCTGTTGCAAAATGCGGGAGGCATTGGATGGAGCAATATCCGCAACCGTGTTGATTTCCTGAAGGGGAAAATAGACTTGCAGGCAGCGCCGGGTAAAGGCACTTCTGTATTAATTGAAATAGGTTTATAGCCACAACACAAAGCTTACTTAGTGGCTTCGTGGCAAAAACGGAGGAAATGACAACAAAACTTTTCATAGTTGACGACCATTACATGGTGATAGAGGGCATTCGTTCTTTGCTGCAAAACGAAACAGATATCGAATGGATGGGGCATGCCATGAATGCAGCCTCCTGCCTGGCTTTTCTGAAACGCCAGGAGCCTGATGTTATCTTAATGGATATCAACCTTCCTGACAAAAGCGGCATTGATCTCTGCAAAGAGGTAAAGGAATTGTATCCTGCGGTTGCTATCCTCGGGCTGAGCACATTTAATCAGCAACCTGTTATTCGCAATATGATGGACAACGGCGCATTGGGCTATGTGCTGAAAAACGCTACTAAAGAAGAACTCCTTACCGCTATTACTACTTTAAGAATGGGCAAGAGTTACTTATGCTTTGAAGCAGTGCAATCGCTTCGCGAAACATCAGGCAAGCCACCCGTTATCACCCGCCGGGAGAAAGAGGTACTGCAATTGATTGCCGGGGGTCTCACCAATGCAGCGATAGCAGAGCAACTTTTTATCAGCATTCCCACAGTAAACAGCCATCGTAAAAGCCTGATTGAAAAATTTGAGGCGGCTAACACGGCTGTGCTGATAGGCAAGGCCATCAAAGGCGGTATCTTGTAGTTTTTTTAATTGTCGCCTGAAAAGGCTCAATGCAGAAGAAAGGCAGGGTTTATGCGATCATGCGTTGACCTGCTCTTACGGGGCTTATCTAATTTTCTTTCGCTACACCGGCTCTTCCTCGTAATAAATTGATCATGACATAAAAAAAGCACCATTCGCAAAAGAATGATGCTTTTTTCGTAGCCCGTACGAGAATCGAACTCGTGATTCATCCGTGAAAGGGATGCGTCTTAACCCCTTGACCAACGGGCCATTATCAATTTTGGGAGTGCAAAGATATAGTTACCGCCATATCCCTCCAAAACTTTTTCATAAATAGTTTCAATTCCGCTTCCGGCATGGCTAAACGGCTTTTTTACATGCATAATACAAGGTTGTTCAATCATTTCTTCCCTGTTTATAGATTGGATGTCGTAAATTTGCATCTCATTTTAAAAAGCTAAACAATTGTACAATGAGCACAGTAAAAGTTGCAATTAATGGTTTCGGAAGAATAGGACGGTTAGTATACCGCCAGATATATAATATGGAAGGCATTGACGTGGTAGCTGTCAATGATTTAACCAGCCCTAAAGTGCTGGCGCATTTATTAAAATACGATACCGCGCAGGGCCGCTTTAACGCCGATGTTAAGGCAACCGACAATTCGATCATTGTTAATGGCGATGAAATTAAAATATATGCGCAGAAAGACCCGGCGCAGATTCCCTGGGGAACGCACCAGGTAGATGTGGTGCTGGAATGTACGGGCTTCTTCGCCGATAAAGACAAGGCTTCGGCACACCTTACTGCAGGCGCTAAAAAAGTGGTGATATCCGCACCGGCTACCGGCGATATTAAAACCGTAGTATTTAATGTTAATCATGATATATTGGATGGCAGCGAAACGGTGATCAGTTGCGCTTCCTGCACTACCAACTGCCTGGCGCCGATGGCCGATACCTTAGACAAAAAATTCGGTATCGTTTCGGCTTTAATGACTACCATTCACGCCTACACGAACGATCAGAACACACAGGATGCCCCGCATCCCAAGGGTGATCTTCGCCGCGCAAGGGCTGCCGCGCAAAATATTGTTCCCAACAGCACCGGCGCAGCGAAAGCCATCGGTTTGGTGTTGCCGCAACTGAAGGGAAAGTTAGACGGTACCGCACAGCGTGTTCCCGTTCTTACCGGTTCATTAACCGAATTAACCAGCATACTTGCTAAAAAAGTAACGGCAGAGGAAGTAAATGCCGCCATGAAAGCAGCTTCCAATGAATCGTATGGCTATAATGAAGATGAAATTGTAAGCAGTGATATCATCGGAATGACCTATGGTTCTCTTTTCGACGCTACGCAAACCAAAGTATTGTCGGTTGGCGATACCCAATTGGTAAAAACAGTAAGCTGGTACGACAATGAAATGAGCTATGTGAGCCAGTTGGTGCGTACCGTTCATTATTTTGCCAAACTGATCAAATAGTATTTCATTTTTCATTTATCGCTGCCGGTATCAATAGCGGTTTATTGCACCCCGCTCTTAACGCAGGTGGCTTTAAGCGCACACCTTAACTGATATGCAGCCATGAGACAGTATACTGTTACATTTGTATGCTGCTACATAAAACTGCATGCGGATATCATACTGAGATCCGGGGTTAGTATCTTTAAATTGGTTGTACTATGTCTAAATTCTCTTCCTGTAATTTCAAAGATCAGAAAGCATTGGTTAGGGTTGATTTTAATGTTCCGCTCAATGACAAACTTGAAATTACAGACGATACCCGTATGCGTGCCGCAGTGCCTACCATAAAAAAAATAATAGACGATGGCGGCATGGTTATATTAATGAGCCACCTGGGCCGGCCAAAAGGCGGTCCCGAAGAAAAATATTCTTTAAAACCGCTGATCAAACATTTAAGTGATCTTTTGGGCGGTATAACGGTTTTATTTGCCAATGACTGTATAGGAGAGCAGGCTTACACAACGGCCGGTATGATGAAGCCGGGAGAAGTATTGCTGCTGGAGAATCTTCGTTTTTATAAAGAGGAAGAACAGGGTGATGAAGCATTTGCAAGAAAGCTGGCCGGGCTTGCTGATATTTATGTAAATGACGCTTTTGGTACCGCCCACCGGGCACATGCTTCAACCGCGGTGATTGCTAAATTTTTTCCCGTAGAAAAAAGGATGTTCGGTTTGCTGATGGAAGGAGAGGTGAAGAGCGCTGAAAAAGTTTTACACCAGTCCGAAAAACCCTTTACTGCTATTATTGGTGGCGCCAAAGTATCCGATAAAATACTGATCATAGAAAATTTATTAAAGAAAGCCAACGATATCATTATTGGCGGGGGAATGGCTTATACCTTTATTAAGGCGCAGGGGGGTAAAATAGGCAATTCACTGTGTGAAGAAGACCGCTTAGAAATGGCCGATGAGTTATTAAAGAAAGCGGCAGGTATGGGGGTTAATATTCATTTGCCTTCCGATTCTATTATTGCAGACCGGTTTAACGCCGATGCAAATGTTTCTTCTGCTCCGAGCAATGCTATTCCCGATGGCTGGTTAGGATTGGACATTGGCGAACTGGCGGGCGCTGAATTTGCTAACGTGATCAAAAGATCAAAAACTATTTTGTGGAACGGCCCGATGGGCGTTTTTGAAATGGAAAAATTTCAGTTAGGCACCAAAGCCATAGCCGAGGCTGTAGCCGAAGCTACCCAGGATGGCGCTTATTCTTTAGTAGGCGGCGGAGATTCAGTAGCAGCCGTTAACCAGTTTGGATTTACAGATAAGGTGAGTTATGTGTCTACGGGCGGTGGTGCTATGCTCGAATATTTTGAAGGTAAAACATTGCCGGGCATTGCAGCGGTGTCGGCGTTGTGATTTGAGGTTACAGGGTGCAGGTTGCTGGGGAGTTACTTCGGATTTCAAACTTTCTGTTTCGGATTTGAACGTTATTACGAGACCCTAAACGTATCTGAATAGTGCGTAATATTTTTAAAGGGTCGAAGTAATCTCCCAATTGGGATACGGATTATATTCTATAAATGGGTTTATTGCTCCGCTTCGCTACAGGGAGATTGCTTCGGCGTGCATAATCCTTTTCACATCCAGCATATGTTTTACGTCTCGCAATGACGGGCCTTTTATGGCTTCGGGCTTTGAATAACCCATCTCAAATTTCAAATCCATCAATCTTCCAGCTTCAGCACGGCAAGGAAGGCTTCCTGCGGAATTTCTACGTTACCGATCTGGCGCATGCGTTTCTTCCCTTCTTTTTGCTTTTCTAAGAGCTTACGCTTACGGCTGATATCGCCGCCATAGCATTTTGCCGTAACATCTTTACGCATAGCTGAAATGTTTTCCCGCGCCAGTATTTTTGCGCCAATAGCGGCTTGTATGGCTATTTGAAATTGCTGCCGGGGCACCAGCTCTTTTAATTTTTCGCAAAGCTTTCTGCCAAAATCCTGTCCTTTGCTGCGGTGGATCAGCGCACTCAGTGCATCCACTTTATCGCCGTTCAATAAAATATCCATCTTCACAATATCGGCTTCGCGGTAACCGATAGGATGATAATCAAAAGAAGCGTAGCCGCGCGTCTGGCTTTTTAATTTATCGTAAAAGTCGAATACAATTTCGGTAAGCGGCATTTCAAATACCAGTTCCACACGGGTAGTGGTAAGATAGCTCTGGTTAACGAGCATCCCTCTTTTACCAAGGCACAACGTCATAATATTGCCGATATACTCCGGCTTCGTAATGATCTGCGCTTTAATAAAAGGTTCTTCAATTCTTTCCGTTTTTACCGGGTCGGGAAACTCGGTAGGGTTATTTACAATAATTTTTTCTCCTTTGGTGGTATAGGCAATAAAACTTACGTTGGGTACCGTGGTAATAACCGTTTGATTAAATTCCCGTTCTAAGCGCTCCTGGATGATCTCCATGTGCAGGAGCCCCAAAAAGCCGCAGCGGAAACCAAATCCTAAGGCCTGCGAGGTTTCCAGCTCAAACGTAAGGGACGCGTCATTCAACTGCAGCTTATCCATACAGTCGCGCAGTTCCTCAAACTCATCTGTATTTACCGGAAAAATACCGGCAAATACCATGGGCTTTACTTCCTGGAATCCTTTAATAATTTCCTGCGTGGGATTAACCGTTGTGGTGATCGTATCGCCCACTTTTACTTCCTTCGCGTTTTTGATACCTGTAATAATATAGCCCACATCACCGCATTTCACTTCCTGCTTTTCGGTCATCTTCAGCTTCAGGATGCCTATCTCATCTGCTTCATACTCCTGGTTGGTGGAAACGAACTTTACTTTATCGCCTTTTTTAATGGAGCCGTTTAATATGCGGTAATACACAATAATTCCCCTGAAACTGTTAAATACGCTATCGAAGATCAGCGCCTGTAAAGGAGCTGTTGGATTGCCTTTTGGCGGAGGTATCCTGTTTACAATAGCATCGAGAATGCCATCTATACCTATGCCTGTACGACCGCTGGCCAATAAAATTTCTTCCGGCTTACAGCCAATCAGCTCAATGATCTGATCCTTTACTTCTTCGATCATGGCGCCATCCATATCTATTTTATTGATCACGGGAATGATCTCCAGGTCGTTATCAATAGCCAGATAGAGGTTGCTGATCGTTTGTGCCTGTATGCCCTGGGTAGCGTCTACCAATAATAAAGCACCTTCGCAGGCGGCCAGCGCACGGCTTACTTCATAGCTGAAATCCACATGCCCGGGGGTATCAATGAGGTTCAGCGTATATTTTTCGCCATCGGAATGCTTGTAATCAATTTGAATGGCATGACTTTTAATCGTAATGCCTTTTTCTCTTTCAAGATCCATATCGTCTAACACCTGGTCCATCATATCGCGGTCGCTGATGGTATGGGTAACCTGTAATAAACGGTCGGCCAGCGTGCTTTTGCCGTGGTCAATATGCGCTATTATACAAAAATTCCGGATTTGCTTCATGTACGCTGCTCCTTTTAAGCGGAACTCCTTTTATTTTTTTGAACGGGCAAAGGTAAGTGTTTTGGCTATCAATTTAAAGCAGGAATTTGGAGGGGTGCATCCCCAATTTTTGCAGGTAAATATCGCTATCCGGTGGTAAAAGCAGTGGAAAGATATTGAAGCCTCTTTCCACGGCCGATCCGGGCAAAAGGGTTATTTTGTTAATGGCTCATGCGTTTGCAGGTACTGCTGCCTCACCACTTTTGCCGTTTTATGATCTCCGGTGTGGCTCCATCCCGGCGGCATGATCAAATACAGGAATTTATTTTTGATGCCGGGCGCTTTGCGGATATCCTGCCATAACGCGCCAAATTCCCCGAAATTTACATCTATAAAGCTATTGGCATTCATGGGCCGGGTAATACCATATTCAATAGGCATTTCCCTGTGCTCATTTTTAAATGTTCCAAAAGCTTTGTCCCATATATTCAGCAGGTTGCAGAAATTGGTATCCATATACAGCGGATTCCTGGCATGATGCACCCTGTGGTGCGAAGGCGTAAGAATGATCTTGTTTAAGAGTCCCATGCGGCCGTCTTTCATTATATTTTCACCCACATGAATAAAAGCGCCCCATGTGCCGTCAATGAACATGATAAAGAATAACAGGGGTGGGTTAACGCCTGCAAGAATGCAGATCGTAGTGCGTATTACATCAGCATAAGGGGCTTCTAAGAAAAAATGGGTATACGTAACCGACAGGTTCATGGTTTGCGGGGCATGATGCGTGGAATGCAGGCACCATAATATCCTTACTTTATGTGCCAGGAAATGATAAATGAAATGTGAGAACTCCCAGATGATGTACCCGTAAATAAGCCAGTACCAGGTAAATGAAGTTTTGATAAGGGCATATTTTTCAAAAAGGCCTATACAAAAGGCAACGGCGGCTATGGATATGAACCGCGATACAAAACGGTTGAAAACATAAATCAGGAACGGTACTTTGTAATCTTCAACTTTAAACTTTTTATATGTGGCGCTCCGTATTATTTCAATAATCAGCAACAGCGGTATAAAGGGTGAAATAGCGCCCAGGATGCCCTGCAGGGTAAGCAGCCGGCTGTAATCGCCCGATCTGAACATATCTATGAGCTGGCCCATCCCAGAAAAGCCAACCACTTCATGGTATAGTGCTTCAAAAAAATTCATATGGCAAAAGTGTAGGGTTAATAAATATTCAGGCTAAATGCTTTTCTTAGGCACAGACTTGTTAATTTCACACAAAATTACGGATATATGGAATTGCAACAACTATTTGAACAGGCTGCGGCGGAAAGCAAGGCCCTGCCTGAAAAGCCAAGCAATGAAACCCTGCTTCAATTGTATTCGTTGTATAAGCAATCAACAGAAGGCAACAATAATACCGAGCCGCCATCCAATCCTTTCGATTTTGTTGCTAAGGCCAAATATGAGGCCTGGCTGGGCATAAAAGGAAAAACAAAAGAAGCGGCTATGCAGGAATATATCAACCTTGTAAACAAGCTAAAAGAAAACTGATCCCTTGTTTTTATCAGCTCATCACTCCCCTTAAATATCCTGCCGATTCAGCAATGCCCGGCAGGGCGTCTTTCATATCTTTTTCAAATTCTATACTGCATACCCCGCTATATTTTATTTTGCGTAATGCCGCTATCAGGGCCGGGAAATCAATTGCTCCCCGTCCTGCCTCTATCGCTTTACCTTCAGCTTTTGCAGCGGTAACATCTTTAATATGCAGATCAAAGATCCTTGAAGCATATTCTATAACAGCATTTTCCGGCTTCGCCCCCGCACGGAAAGCATGTCCTATGTCCAAACAGAGTCCCATGCGTTTGTCCATTTTGCTGATGCGGTCATACACGTCCTTAGGCGCCGGGTATAATTTATCTTCCGGCCCGTGATTGTGAATGGCCATCCTGATATTGTATTCCTTTACTTTTTTTTCTGTATACGCCAGCAGGTCGTAACCCGGAACGCCAACGATCAGGTTCACATCTACCCGTTTTGCATAATCAAATGCGCGGTCAACCTCCGCTTCCGTTTTCATATATATAACGCCCACGGTATATACCTGTATGCCGCCGGCTTTAAATTGCGACAGTACTTCATCAATGGTTTGTTGCGGGCTGTTTAAGGGAAGATGAAAGTCTTTCACCGACAGGTTGCTTATGCCCACACGGTTCATGATGGCAATGGTTTGATCAATAGTGTAATTAACGAAAGAATAACCTGCCATTCCTGTTTGTAAAAACGCTTTTTTCATCATTGTTTTATTTCGAACAACATTTGCGGCGCCCGAAAACGGCAGCAGGGAAGAGGCCGATAAAGCAACAGCGGAGGTTTGGATGAAATTTCTTCTGGATGGCATACGTTATACTTTTATAAATTGAAATTTAAGGTAAGCATTTTTTGTTTATCACCCGTGGTGAAGATGCATTGCTGCTTACCGTATCCGTTTTCTCCGTGTAATGCAGAAGATGCAGCGGCAGGGTTTGCCGTTTGCCTTATGATCTTTACATTTACAGGAGGGTTAGCACCGTTGATGCATATAAAACTATATCCATGCCTTTAAGAAATTTTTCATTCAGGAACATTGCAGTAGAAACGTTTAATCAGGCAACAGAATCCATTATCCTTACCTGGAAAGAAATTGCAGCGATCCTGGGTTTAAAGCAGGATATTTATAAAAACCCGCTGCACCGCCCGCTCAGCAAACCCGTAAGCGCTATACTGATCGGCGCCGGTAACCGGGGTAATATTTATGCAGATTACGCGCTTATTCATCCCGATGAATTAAATATGGTTGGTGTTGCCGATCAGAATGCGGTGCGTAACGGGAGGTTTGCGCGAAAGCACCATATTCCTGCCACGAACCGTTTTTATAATTGGGAAGATGTTTTTGCAAGAGAAAAATTTGCCGATGCCGTAATTATCGCCACGCCCGATGCTTTGCATGCGGCTCCCTGCCTGCGCGCCTTGGATGCGGGTTATGATGTGCTGCTGGAAAAGCCCATAGCGCTTACGGAAAGCGAATGCAGGCTGATACACGAAAAGGCAAAAGCTACCGGCCGGATCGTAGGCGTATGTCATGTATTACGGTATTCTCCCTATTTCAAACAATTGAAAGAGATCATTACTTCCGGCACCATCGGTGATATTGTAAGCGTGCAGCATATGGAACCGATAGGGTTCGATCATATGGCGCATTCTTATGTGCGCGGTAACTGGCACAACAGCGCCAAGTCTTCACCCATTATACTGGCAAAATCCTGTCATGATACTGATATTTTACGATGGCTTATTAATGAGCCGGTTGAAGATGTGCAGTGTTTTGGAGGACTGCGCTTATTTACGGAAGAGAACGCGCCGGCGGGCAGCACAGAAAGATGTACAGACCATTGCCCCGTGGAAGAAACCTGTCCTTTTTCTGCCCTGCAGATCTATTACCGCGACAGGAAAAGGTTATATGTTTTTGATTTGCCCGAACAGCGCCGTAACTGGGATTATATTATCTTAAAAAAATTAAAGACCACCGACTACGGCCGCTGCGTATATCGTATGGATAACGATCAGCCCGATCATCTTACCGTTAATATGCGTTTTGGTAAAAATATTACCGCAGCCTTTTCTATGGAAGGGCTTACTTCCTATGAAGGAAGAGCTACCCGTATAATGGGTACAAAAGGCGATATTGTTGGAGATATGGAAGCCTATACCATTACGGATTTCCGTACAGGACAAAAAACTACCTGGAGCTTAAAGACGGATTTTCATGGCGGCGGCGATCACCGCTTAGTGCAGGACTGGGTGCAGGCTGTTGGACACCAGGATGCGCAAATACTTTCTTCAACCATTGATGTTTCGGTTGTGAGCCACCTGATGGCCTTTGCCGCCGAAAGAAGCAGGCTGAATCGTACCATTGAGGAGGTGAAGCTGCATAAGTAAGTGGTAAGCGGTAAGTGGGTAAGTGTAAGTTGAAGGTAAGCGGGCTCCGGGCTCATCGTTGATCTAAGGGCCGACCCCCCGGTCTTCATACCTATACCTTAAACCTCACACCCATTCCTTTCCCCCTCACTTCAATATCCCTCTGCCTATTACTATTCTTTGCACTTCACTGGTGCCTTCGTATATCTGTGTAATTTTAGCGTCGCGCATCAGGCGCTCCACGTGATACTCTTTTACATAACCATAGCCCCCGTGAATCTGAACGGCTTCAGTGGTAACCCACATCGCTGTTTCAGAGGTAAACACTTTAGCCATGGAACTGCTCAGCGTATAATCATCGCCGTTGTCCTTTTCCCATGCGGCCCGCAAACACAATAACCTGGCGGCTTCAATACGCGTAGCCATATCTGCCAGCTTAAACTGGATGGCCTGGTGCTGCGCTATTTCTTTTCCAAAAGCTTTCCGTTGTTTGGAATAATCAACCGCCCGTTCATAAGCGCCGGAAGCTATACCCAAGGCCTGGGCCGCAATACCAATGCGTCCGCCGGCAAGGGTTTTCATGGCAAAGCTAAATCCAAGGCCGTCATCGCCTATACGGTTTTGTTTGGGCACTTTTACATCCTGGAACATAATGCTGTGTGTATCGCTTCCCCTGATCCCCAGTTTATTTTCTTTTGGGCCAACGGTTATGCCGGCCGTGTTTTTTTCAACAATAAAGGTATTAATGCCTTTGCTTCCTTTGGCCGCATCCGTTTGTGCCATAACCAGGTACACGCTTGCCGTTCCCCCGTTGGTTATCCAGTTTTTGGTTCCGTTAATGATGTAATGATCTCCTTTATCTTCGGCCATCGTGTGTTGCGAAGTGGCATCGCTGCCCGCTTCCGGCTCGCTCAGTAAAAAAGCGCCGATATACAACTCCCCGTTTTTACGTCCCTGCGCCAGCGGAACAAGGTATTGCTGCTTTTGTTCCTCACTCCCGTATTTTTCCAGTCCCCAGCACACCAGGCTGTTGTTTACACTCATGCATACACTAACGCTCGCGTCTACCTTGCTGATCTCTTCCATAGCCAGAACATAGCTAATGGTATCCATGCCTGCACCGCCATATTCGGGTGCAGCCATCATTCCCATAAAACCCAGTTCGGCTAATTTCAACACCTGCGCTTTGGGAAACTGCTGTTTTTCATCTCTTTCAATTACACCCGGCAGGCATTCATTTTGTGCAAAATCGCGTGCCGCCTGCTGAATCATCAATTGTTCTTCATTCAACTGGAATTGCATAGTGCTTATGTTTAAAAGAAACAAAAATACGCCAATTGAGGCATCTAACTAACAGCCATTCATGTTTGGCTTACTGCTATTCAAAGAAATAATTACTTTTTGCCACTTCCGCCTGCCCTTACCATTGTAAAGTAATAGTTAATACAAGTGCATTAACAACCAGTTATAGCTTCCCGCAATTTTTCGGAACTAATTATGCAGTACAAATTCTCATAAAAAATATAATTATGAAAAAGATCATTCTTGCCTGTTTTATTATGCTGTTCACAGGAAGCGCCCTGTTCGCACAGCAAACCCAACCTGCTCAGCCGGCACAGGAAAAAACAAAGACAGTTAAAAAAGATGTTGCACATGCAAAAACACATGCGGAAAAAACAGCAGACCATCAAAAGCAAACACCGGCTGCAGTTAAAGAATCCTCCGCAACAGCTACCGCTGCTCCTTTAAAAAAAGATGGTACACCGGATAAGCGATATAAGAAACATAGCCAGCATGTAAAAAAAGACGGCACAGCAGATAAAAGATTTAAAGAAAACAAGCAATAGCCGGGATTAAAGATAGAATAGCAGCATAAAGGCTTGCTGAATGCGATTTCAGCGAGCCTTTTTTTGTTCCCGGAAGTTCGCTGCTGATAGAGAGATAAAAAATACCTTTACCCAAAAATACACACTATTGCATACTGCCCGGATTAACTTACGACTGCAAAAGATAGTAACCGTAATAGCAGTGGTTTTATTTATCATCAAAATCATTGCATGGTATCTTACCAGGTCTGTATCCGTACTTACGGATGCATTGGAAAGTATCGTAAATATAACAGCAGGATTTATCAGTCTTTTTGGATTATATATTGCAGCCAAACCACGTGATGCCAATCATCCTTACGGCCATGGCAAAGCCGAATTTCTTTCTGCCGCTGCAGAAGGCGGGCTGATGATGTTAGCAGGTGTTTTTATTATTTATGAGTCCATTGATCATTTTATCTATCCGAAGGAGTTAAAAAAATTAGACTATGGCATTCTGCTCATCGCTATTACAGCAGCTATCAATTATATAACCGGAAGCTATTGTGTAAAAACAGGAAAACAAAACAATTCCCTGGCATTGGTTGCGAGCGGTAAGCATTTGCAAACCGATACATGGTCTACGCTTGGCATAATAGCAGGACTGATATTAATATGGTTTACGAACCTGCAGTGGATAGACAGCGCCGTTGCTATCGGATTTGCCTGCTTTATCATTTACACCGGTTACCGGATAGTAAGGAGTTCTGTTGCCGGCATTATGGATGAAGCAGATAAGGCGCTGCTGCAAAAAATGGTGAAACTGCTGAATACCAACCGGCGGGTAAACTGGATTGACCTCCACAATCTGCGCATTATAAAATACGGCAATGTGCTGCACATGGACTGCCATCTTACCGTGCCCTGGTATCTTAATGTAAAGGAAGCACATACCGAAATGGATGCACTTTCATTGTTAATACAAAAAGAATTTGGAGAATCAGTAGAGCTTTTTATACATGCAGATGCCTGCCTCGATTTCTCCTGCAACATATGCCATAAGATGGAATGTACCGTGCGGCAACATCCATTTGAAAAAAGGATAGAATGGACGGTTGATAATATATCCCGCAATACACGCCATATGGCCTGATGAAATACCGGAACATTATAAAATGAAGGTTACAGTTTAATAAAAAAGTTTTTTGTCAGGTACTGCAGCCTCCAATACAGCTAACCTAACGCTACTAACTGATCTTCGGTGCGTTTGCTGATTACCCGCTCAAACAACTCTTTGTTTAACAGGTCGCGTATAGAAGGAATAATAAAATCAGGCGCATACCCAAACTGGTCCAGATCGTCTTCCTTAGTTACCCCCGATAAAGTGAGTACGGTAGTAAATCCCATAGAACCTGCGCCTAGTATATCAGTGCTCATTGTATCCCCGATCATTACCGTATCGTCTGTACCCAACTGCAAGGTCTTCCGGGCCATACGCATCATTACAGGGCTTGGCTTGCCCACACTGAATGCCTGCTTTCCCGTTGCCAATTCAATCATGGCAACAAAAGCGCCGCAACCTGCCCTGTATTTACCTCCACCTACCGGGCAGTTGGGATCCAGATTAGTAGCGATCAGTTTTGATCCTTTCATGATCATATTAATGGCTTTGTCAACCGATTCCAGCATAATGGTCCTGCCCTCCCCTATCACCACGTAATCCGGGTGATCGTCTACAATAGAATAACCCGCATTGTGCAGCTCATTCAATAACCCGCCTTCGCCAATTACATAAGCGGTGCCACCAGGTGTTTTTAAAGCCAGGTACCTGGCGGTGGCCATAGCACAGGTAAAAATGTCTTCCCCGGTTACATTAAAACCCATCTTCAGCAATTTGTAACAAACATCCCTGCTGGTACGCTGACTATTATTGGTAAGAAACAAAAATGGAAAACCTTTTTGCTTAAGCCCGTTAATAAATTCAACGGCGCCGGGAATAGGCTCGCTGCCCTTATAGATAACACCATCCATATCTATCAGAAAACCTGTTTTATGCATATGCCTTTTTTTACGGTTAAATAAAAGGCAACCAATAGTTAGATAAAAATATAACAGACACGCAAAGTTAGGTAGGAAAGCAATGATGAAAGGACAACAGCATGCATAAATGTGAGCCACATGCAATGATATAACGTAAAGATACTGAAAATAATATTTTACATTAGCACAAAAATTTTATTCATGGCAACACAAAAAAAAGGAATAGCTATTACAGAAGACTGGACAGTAGTGATACTGGGCTTTGCCCTTATTTTCCTGGCTATTGCAGGGCTCTATTTTCCCGTACCCGCTTTCAAATGGAGCAATACCGAACAATTATTCAGCAACGTTTTCTCGGGGCATAATCTTTCGGAGATCGGTGTGCAATTTTTAATTACGTTTGCGATAGCGCTGGCAGGTACCTGGTTAACAGGCAGGTCTATACGAAACCTCCTGTTCGTATTTCCCGTGGTTTTCCTGCTTACGGTTATCGCGCTGGTAATAACAGGTAATAAAACAATGCACGAGCTGAACCTGGAATCCGTGATCTTCAGCCTGGCTATCGGATTGCTGATCGGCAATACCATGAAACTACCCGACTGGTTCAGGGAAACGCTCACCACAGAAATGTTCGTAAAGATCGGGCTGGTGCTGCTGGGCACTTCCATTATTTTTTCGGATGTATTGAAAGCTGGCTCAAAGGGACTGCTGCAGGCGGTTTTAGTAGTATTAGCCGTATGGTATTTCGCTTACTGGGTTTGTAAAAAAATGAAGATTGATGATGAATTAGGGATGATGCTGTCCAGCGCTGTATCTATCTGCGGCGTATCGGCAGCCATTGCCACATCCGGCGCCATAAAAGGTGATCCTAAAAAATTATCCTACGTTGTTTCACTGGTATTGATTACCGCCATTCCCATGATGATCTTTATGCCCTATATAGCGCTTTATTTTGGCTTCCCGGAAACGGTAACCGGCGCATGGCTGGGCGGTACTATTGATACTACCGGCGCCGTAGTAGCATCCGGAACACTGGTTGGGGAGGAAGCATTAAAGATCAGCACCATTGTAAAATTTTCTCAGAATGTATTATTAGGGTTGGCGGCATTCGCTATATCAGTATATTGGACCTATTCTAAAAAAAGTGATATACCCGGTGTAGACCAGAAGCCTACCTTAGGTTTGATATGGGAACGGTTTCCCAAATTTGTAGTAGGGTTCGTGGCCGCATCACTGCTTTTTTCTTTCCTGCTGAATGCGTCGGTTGTATCGGAAGTAAAAGCGCCGCTAAAAAATATTCAAACGCTTTGGTTTTCCCTTGCCTTTACCAGCATAGGGCTTGAAACCAATTTCAGGGATCTGTTTCAAACCAATAACCGTAAACCGCTTTACGCGTTCCTGATCGCGCAGTTTTTTAATATCATTTTCACTTTAATTATTGCCATGATATTGTTTGGGTAAGGTAGCAGTCAGGTATGAGCTATCAGCTATCAGGCACTAACGATGGGCTGAGCGCTCCTTTTCCGCTTCGAATTTCGAAATTCCATCTTCGAATTTTGTTATTTGTGGTTTACCGTTGGGATTTCATTTCGGATTTCGAACTTTCTCCCTTCGGATTTAATATTTGAATTTTCTTTGGTTCTTGTGATTTGGTTTTTGATGCTTTGTATTCCCTCCGTATTTCCTATATTTATCCCTCAAATTTAAACCCTTCTACATCATGGATACCAGGAGAGACTTTATTAAAAAAGCGGCATTATTATCCGGAGGCGCCGGCGTATTCAGCGGGTTACCCCCTTCCATTCAAAAAGCATTTGCTATTAATCCGGAGGCAGGATCTACATACCTTGATGCGGAACATGTTGTTTTCCTGATGCAGGAAAACCGTTCCTTTGATCATTGCTACGGAACGCTGCAGGGGGTTCGCGGCTTTAATGACCCCCGCGCTATCCCATTGCCCAATAAAAATAAAGTCTGGCTGCAATCCAACGCTGCCGGTGAAACCTTTGCGCCTTTTCGTTTAAACCTCAAAGAAAGCAGCATTACCTGGCTGGGCTCACTGCCCCACGGCTGGAGCGATATGACCGACGCACGGAATGAAGGAAGACACGACAAATGGCTCGACTCAAAAAAATCGGGACGTAAAGCGGTTAGGCACATGCCATTAACCATGGGGCATTTTACCCGTGAAGATATTCCCTTCTATTATGCCCTTGCCGATGCGTTTACCGTTTGCGATCAGCATTTTTGTTCGTCGTTAACGGGTACCACACCCAACCGGACGTATTTCTGGACGGGTACCATAAGGGAGAAGCATGACGAAAATGTAAAGGCTAATGTATACAATTCGGATATTACCTATGGAAAGGAAGCATCATGGAAAACCTTTCCTGAGTACCTGGAAGAAAATAATATTCCGTGGAGAATATACCAGAACGAAATTAGTATTGAAACCGGGTTTGAAGGAGAGGAAGAAGACTGGCTGGCAAACTTTACCAATAATCCTATTGAGTGGTTCAGCCAGTACAATGTGAAGTTTTCGTTTGGACATATGCGTTACCTCGAAAAAATGGAGAAGGTACTGCCGGGCATCATACAGGAAATGGAAATACAACTGAAAGGTTTAACCGAAGGGAGTAAAGAAAAAACAGACCTGCAAAAAGAACTTACGAAGAAGCAGGAACTTTTTACGTCGGTAAAAAAAGACAGGGAGAAATATAATCTTGAAGAATACAACAAGCTATCACAATGGCATAAACACCTGCATGAAAAAGCGTTCACCGATAACAGAGCCGATCCTGACTACCGTAAGCTCACCAGCATTACCTATACCGATGGCGGCACAGAACGTAAAATGGAAATACCCAAAAGCGACGTGCTGCACCAGTTCAGGCAGGATGTGCAATCAGGCAACCTCCCGCTGGTATCGTGGGTGATAGCCCCCTGCAATTTTTCCGATCATCCCGGCGCGCCCTGGTATGGCGCCTGGTATTTAAGCGAGGTATTAGACATTCTTACCCAAAATCCCGAAGTATGGAAAAAAACCATCTTCATTCTTAATTATGATGAGAATGACGGATACTTTGATCATGTGCCGCCATTTGCAGCGCCCGATCCCTATAAAGAAAACAGCGGGCTGGTATCCCGGGGTATAGACCCTAAAACAGAATACCTTAACGAAAGCCAGCAATGGATGAAAGACAAAGCCAAAAGCAAGGGCGACCGTGAAGGACCTATAGGCCTGGGCTTTCGTGTACCCATGGTAGTGGCCTCTCCCTGGAGCCGGGGCGGGTTCGTGAATTCGGAAGTATTTGACCTTACTTCTCCCACACAGTTCCTGGAACATTTTCTGACCCAAAAAACCGGTAAAAAAATAGAGAACAGCAACCTTACCCAATGGCGCCGTACGGTTTGCGGAAATATTACTTCGGCATTCAGACCCTACAACGGAGAAGCTATACCGGCGCCGAAGCCGGTAGACAGGATACCTTTTTTAGAAAGCATTCATAAAGCGCAGTTTAAAGCGCTGCCCTCCGGCTTTAAAAATCTCAGCGCTTCCGAAATAGAACAAATTAACAATGACCCTTACGCCTCACCCTGGATGCCGCAGCAGGAAAAAGGAACAAGGCCCGCTTTACCCCTGCCTTACCAGTTGTATGCAGACGGAAAGCTCAGCGATGACAGGCAGGCTTTTAAAATAAAATTTGAAGCAAAGAACGAAGTATTCGGTGCGTCGGCTGCCGGCTCGCCATTTTATGTATATATGCCCGGAAAAGACACGCCACCCCGCAATTATGCCGTAAAGGCAGGCGATCAGCTCATTGATGCATGGACATTGCCGGCCAGTGAAAACTATCACCTGCAGGTATATGGCCCCAATGGCTTCTTCCGCGAATTTTCAGGTAATGGCAATGATCCTGCATTAGATATTGCTTTGGAATACCAGCGTGACGCCGCCGCCAAAAAAAAGCTTACCGGAAATGTTGAAATAAAACTCAGGAACATAGGCAAACAAAAACTAACCGTAGCAATAACAGACAATGCTTATAAAGGCAAGGCGCAAACGAAGATCATCAACCCGGGCGCGCAGGCAAGCATTATCATTGACCTGTCTAAAAGCTCCGGCTGGTACGACCTGAGTGTAAAAGTAAAAGGACAAACCCATTTTGAAAAAAGGTATGCCGGCAGGGTGGAAACGGGCAGGATAAGCATTACCGACCCGGTTATGGGGAGAGTGGTATGAGGGGGGTGAGTGGTGAATAGTGAATAATGGGCATCCGGTTGTTTTTAACGGCATTGGGTTTACCATGCGCCTGGGGATCAACAGTATTTTGAAGGATGTATTTTTTTGTGGTTGGCTAAACCTGTTTAGCATTTAATATTGAAAGTTGTTTACGGGTTTCTGAGCATTGTTTAATGATAGGCAAGTAAGTAAAGCGGAGCACAATTTTAAGCCGCAGATAATGTAAAGAAAATGGCAATATACAAACTTGGACAACGACTTGACTTTATTAAAGAAATTCCTTTCAAATTTGAAAAGGAAATTCAATCATTAATAGAGAAGAACTTAATGGCTCTACTTCACCTTGATTTTATACGTTCAGAATTTTCCTTAAACAATTTTCGTATTGACACGTTGGCTTTTGACCCTGAAAACAAATCTTTCGTAATTATTGAATTCAAAAGAGATAAAAATTTCAGCGTTATTGACCAGGGCTATGCTTATTTGTCGTTGATGCTTAACAACAAGGCTGACTTTATTCTTGAATACAACGAAAGCCAGCAAACAACTTTAAAACGGAATGACGTTGATTGAACACAGTCAAAAATAATCTTTATCTCACCAATGTTTACAAACTATCAACGGGAAGCCATCAACTTCAAAGATTTGCCAATTGAACTGTGGGAAATTAAACGGTTTGAAAATGATACAATTTCCTTTGAGCAAATTCAAAAAACTTCCGCAAAAGAAAGCATAAAAACAAATTTCAAGAGACGTTTCAAACGTTGGGCATTGGGGAAACGGATCATACGAAATCAAACTTAGTGACCTGGACGACATTGACTATATATTAAGCTTACTGAAACAATCATTACGAAAAAATAAATGATAATTGTTCCTAAGGCGGTTTCTTTGCCGCACCGCGCTCTTCACAGCCGGGCTATTGTGTGTGGAAAGCCCCCGGCGCAACTAATAACAAACTTCAATCCAAAGATGACAAAACAAAAAATTTTACGCTCTATCCCGTTAGCAATTATAGCCGGACTTTTAATTTATTGTTGGATAACTATCCTGGCAACAGACACTTTAGCGACCTGGCGACATTATGTTGCACTTGGGCTATTTCCCGTACTAATTTTATTGTATTTCAAAAGTTTTACATTGACAGTTATCGGAACGGGGCTTTACCTTTTACTCGCCACGCTTAATGTTTTATCAATAACAGCAGAGATAAGTGCGGGTTGGTTCAGGATTGGCCCGGTTGAAACACCACATGTACAACTTTTATCATTAGGGCTTCTAATTTTGTTTTTAATTTTAAATTTCGACACATTGATAAACATTTATCTTGATTATAAAGAATCAAAAAAACATAAAAATTGACTATGATAAATTTTATAAATAATGTCCAGCGAAATCCTCATCTGCCAAAACCCTGACGGCAACATCAAAAGAGATGTACGCCTTGAGGAAGAAGCCGTTTGGCTTACGCAGGCACAAATGGGGCAATTGTTTGGCAAAGACAAACGAACCATCTCGGAGCATATTGGCACTATCTTCAAGGAAGGGGAATTGAACGGGAATGTGGTGGTCCGGAATTTCCGGACCACCACTCAACACGGTGCTATTTCCGGAAAAACACTACCACCAGATAGCGATGTCTGCATGCGAAAATTTGGGATGCATCCAAATCTTTTCTCTCAAAATAAATGTCACTTTATGTCATTAAACATATTCTATGCCTCCGGTATATCCATTAAGTAATCTTCAGCAGGAACTGATAAAGCTTTATAGCGCCGATATAAAGGAAGATTACCTGTTACATATCAAACAATACCTCGCTTCTTATTTTACCGGTAAAGCAATGAACGAAGCTGATAATATCTGGGAGCAAAAAGGCTATACCAGCGATACAATGAACCAATGGTTAAACGACCCGGTGCGGCATGAAAATCACAAAGAACCTTTTAGTAATTCGCTTTCCGGTTTATTGTATACGTTAGCTTAACGCTGCCTACGGCATTGTTAAACTTATGGACCAGCGTGTGGTTACCATCAGCTAAATTCCTTACATCGTACACTTTCGATTCCGATTTCACAGGAAAGATACCGTACACCCCACGCAGTTGTGAAGTAGACCGAACGGTAAATTTCATCTTGTCGTTACCGGGGATGCCATCGCCATCTGTATCCGGATTCAATGTAAAACTCGTTTTGTATCCATTCAGCGCGCTAAGCGGAACACTGGTGAAATCCTTTTCCAGGAAAACAGTACCACCGGGGGAGCAGGTGCCGAAACGGCCGTCACCAATGCACAAGCCTGTATTGTCTGTTGCAGTCCACTCAACGGTTACATCAAAAGATTTGGCCGTTTGGGGAAGTGGCGGCTCAATCAAAGAGCAATTTTCTCTCTGCTGATAGGTTTCACTTTGCACCAGGCCAACGATTTTTTTCCCTTTCACTGTTTTTGCCACAAAAGAGATGGGAACAGCCGTTGACGCCGGGGATTCTGCAAAAAATTTGCTCCAGTCTAAGTTGGCCACTGCGGCATTGGCCGCTGCATCGGTTCCGCCGGCAGAAAATATCTTGTGCGTAGCTGTTTTAAAAATTTCTTCATTGCCTGTCCCAACCTCACCGCCTGCATTAGCATAGTCTGCCATGGAAGCCTCCAGTGCTGCTGATAGTTCATTGGCGGAAGACACACTCCTGGATTCCATCGAAAAAAGGAGTATCCGGCCATACGTAACGGATTCTATGTATAAGGGAATGTTATCCGATCTCATGGCGCCCGAATTTTTCAATGCTTCAAGGTCATCCGAAGTAAAGTCATCGGCAAAGAAATCGGCAGGCGTTGCGATGAGGTCATCCGCAACCCGGATCGTAAACATCTCCTGTATGCACTTGGCCACCACCGTATGTGTTGTGCTGCTCCGTTCCTCACTTACCGATAGGTTTCCTTCAAGTCCAACCTTACTTTCAGGTTCCGTAAAACCCGCATGAACGCCCATTGATAACATAGATTGTTTAAAGGTGGAGGCTTCTTCGATCTGAAACAGCATTGAACCTGCCCCCGCCTGCGATCCCTCCGGCATTTTGCCTGCGGCGATCATAAATTCTGCAATAGCCTGCTGCGCGTTAACACTGTTGGGAACAATCGTTCTGGAAACTTCATCTATGGCAATATTGGTGACCAGCGTAACCGGCGCACGTTTCGTATTGATCAGTTGCAACTCACCGGTTTCCAGGGAGTTCCCCTGGATCATGGCGCCCGGCCATATCACGCCGAAATTTGTGCCCACTGAAATGAAGTTGTTCAGGCTTCTGACAAGGTTACGTTCATAAACAGGACAAAGAAATTCATCGGTGTTGTCATCACTCCTGACGGTAACCTCCGTAATTAGCTTATCCTCCTGTGGTTCAATTTGTTCCGTCTCCCAGTTGGGGATAGCGCTGAAGAAGTCGTTTACCTGTAATTTAAAATCAGGCTTTGGCGCTTCATCGTGCTTAGAACAAAAGGGGAATACCAGGGTTGCAAAAATGGCGAGGGGGAGTAAACGTTTTAAAGCTTTCATAATACATGTGTTTGAAATTTACAGATGGCTTATTAATCTGCTTTAAAAGTAGTGCCGGCAGGCAGCGGTTACTTGTACGTTTGTTGTAAAGAATAAGACAATTGTTGCATGAGCAGGCATTTGAGCGGATCAGCGGGGATTTTGATCCTGCCTTGTGCTTCTTTTAACCTCTGTTGGCGTGCAGCCAAAGTGCTGTATGAAGCAACGGTTGAAATAGGAAGGGCTGCTGAAACCAACGCTATAGGCGATCTCTGAAACAGAGCCTGCATCCTGCCGGATCAGGTCCATCGCCTTGTTTAGCCTGTAAGATCGTATAAATTGCGTTGCCGACTGGTTGGTAAGGGCATGGAGCTTACGGTGTATTTGTGAGCGGCTCATCCCAACTTCCTTTCCCAACTGCTCCATATTGAAGTTTTCGTTCATGAGGTTTTCCCCGATCGCTTTCATGACCCGGCCAAGAAATGCCTCGTCAATAGAATCAACCGCAATTTCGCCGGGTTTAAGGATCAGTTGCCGGTTATACTTTTCCCGTAGCTGCTTTCGCGATTCAATGAGGTTTCGTATCCGGGCCATCAATTCCCCGGGAATAAAAGGCTTGGTCAGGTAATCATCCGCCTTTGTCATCAACCCCCGCAGCTTGTCTTCCAGCGTGGCCCTGGCGGTTAATAATATAACAGGAATATGACTTGTTTTTTCCTCCTCCTTGAGCGTGGCGCTCACTTCGTATCCATCCTTTTTTGGGAGCATCACATCGCAAATAACCAGATCAGGAATGTGTTCTGTTGCCAACTTTATCCCCTGCTCTCCATCGGTTGCTTCCAGCAGCCTGTAGCTTCCCGACAGGATAGTTCTCATATACAGCATAACATCTTCGTTGTCTTCTATTATCAGCAGGATCGGATCAGACAGTATGCCCGCCGCGGGATTTATCGTCTCATCGGAGGCAACGTCTGTTATCCCGGCCGGAGAATAACCCTCCGTCCATACCTGCTCTCCGGGATTGCCGGCGATAAATATCTCGTGGTCTGTCAGGTGGCTCCGCCCCAGCGGAAGTTGTATAATTATTTCTGTGCCTTCTCCTTCCCGGCTAACCATATTAACAGAACCCTTGTGCAGCTCAATCAGTTCCCTGGTGAGGGCAAGGCCAACACCGGTGCCGCCGTATGCCCCACCGTTTGCATTTGAGGCCCTGTAAAAACGGTTGAACACGTCTCCCACCTCGTTTTCCGGAACACCACTTCCGTTGTCGCGAACAATAATGATACAGCAATCTCCGTTGCCGGGCGTTGTGGATCTGCGAAGTGCTACTTCGATCCGGCCGCCTTCAGGTGTGAATTTGAATGCATTGGATAACAGGTTGATCAGCACGGTTTCCATTTTTTCAGGGTCGAAGTAAGCCTCCAGGCGCTGTTCCTGCAAATCTGTCGTGAGCCCGATGCCTTTTGTTTCCGCCAGAGAGTCGAAAGCATGAATGATCCCTTTCATAAAAGAAACAATATCACCCTTGGTTGTCTGTAGATTGAGCTTGCCCGATTCGAGCTTTGCCAGGTCAAGCAACTGGTTGGTGAGCGACAGGAGGCGGTTCGCGTTTCTTTGCAGCATGTTAACATGCAGTTTTTGTTGCGGGTTCAGTACGCCTGAATTCAGCATATCAACCGGCCCGAGGATAAGGGTGAGCGGTGTGCGGAATTCGTGCGATATATTGGTGAAGAAGCGCGATTTCATTCGCTCCAGCTCCTGCTCCTTCTCCAGCAAACGGAGATTTTTCCGGCTGATCGTACGCTCGCGGAAGTATAGCAGCAGCAATACCGCTCCAACTAAAAGACCGGCCAGCACGTAAGCCCTGCGCCTGAATTTTGCGGCTTCCTGTTGTTCGCGGAGGAGGAGGATCGTATTATCTTTTTTTTCAGCTTCGTACCGTTCCCGCAACTCTTCTATTTGCTTCGATTTTTCTGTGTTGAAAAGCGTATCGTTTATAGCGGTATGCCTGGCAAGGGCATCATACGCTTTCGCATAATCTTTCTGCGCGCTGTAAATCTTCGACAGTACTGAATAAGCAAGCTTCTGGTCGTAAGGCAACCCATGCCCGGTGGCGAGATCCAGTTGCTTTTCGGCATAATACCTGGCGGAATCAAGCTTACCCTGCGCGAGGTAATTCTCCGCCATGTGCCCGGCGGTATATACGTTCTGGTAGCTGTATCCCGTCTCCTCCGCCAGCACGAATGCTTCCTTCAAAAACCTGGTTGCTTTTTCATACGCTTTCTGACCAGAATAATAACTTCCTATGTTGTCGAGATTGGTAATGACCAGGTCGTGGTTGTTAATCCGCCGGGCGATTTCGAGTGACTGATCATAATAATGCAAAGCAGAATCGGGCCGGCCTAACTGACTATACACAGAGCCCAGGTTCACCATTGACCAGGCCTGAAGATTTTCGTTTTTAATTTTAGTGCTCAGGGCAAGCTCCTTGTGCATATACTCCAGCGCCTTATCCGGGTTGCCCGCTTCCTGAAAGGTTACACCCAGGTTCCCGAGCAGCATAGCCAGCGCAAAGTCATCATGGAGCCCGGTATAATATTGCTCCGAGATCAGAAAGTTTTCAATTGCCGCTGTATGATGGCCTTTAACACTGTTGAGTATCCCGAAATTTTGGTGGCCGCGGGCCAGCATGGGCTTAAAGTTGATCTCCCTGGCGATGGTTAGCGATCGCTCTGCCGCATGGGCAGCGCTGTCATAATCGCCTTTATGGTAATACAGAAGATACAATTGATTATAGCTGCGGGATATCAGCTTCTTGTCTTTAATAGCTTCGCTTATACTGATAGCCTTCCGGCAATGCCCGAATCCTTCCCCGTATGCCCCTGCAGAACTGCTTGTGTAAGACAGCAAAAGCAGGCAATTGGCAAGCGCTTCGTCATAGCCTGATGGTGGCAACAGGCTATATGCCTCCCTGGCGAGGCTGCCGGCAAGCTCAATATCAGTTCTCAAATAACTTTCGGCGAGCCGGATCAGGGTGTTTATTTCTGCTGTGTCTGCCGTATTACCGGTTTCCGTTTCATGCGTTGCCTGCGCATTAGCCCGGCTTACCTGGCTTAATGCCAAAAAGCAAGTGAGGAAGCCGATAAGCACGCACCGTTCAGCAATGAGCATACATACAGAAAATGAGAGCAGGAAGATACAAAAGTTTGGCGCCATTAGGTATTGCCCGGCCGGCTTTATTGATCTTACCGGACTACCGTGCTGCCAGTTTCCGGATGATCGTAAAACCGCCCCGGCTGCGCTGCGGCCAAGCATTACTGTAAACTAAAATGCCGCATTACCTGTTGAAAATAACTATTTAATAATTTATTAACAGTATAACATAGTACAATTTTGCTTCTCATGCGTCTATATAGTAACAACACTTTAATTACAGTCAATTTTCTCATAAGCAGTTAGTTTTGGTTGCGGCCCCTGTTTTTACAGGGGCCAATTTTTTTGCTACACGGTAAAATGCCGGATTCCCGTTTATTTCCAAAATTCGCCTGTAATTTTGGAACCAATGAAAATTTTGATCATCGAAGATGAAATAGAATTACTCGAAGCCATTACCCTTTCATTGGAAAAGGAGCACTTCCTGGTGGAGTCTGCCGGTAATTTTAATAGCGCGTTTGAGAAGATATCATTGTATGAATACGACTGTATTTTATTAGACATCATGCTGCCCGGCGGGAGCGGGCTTGATATTTTAACGGAATTAAAGGCTTCCGGCAAAACAGAAAATGTAATTATCATCTCCGCCAAAGATTCCTTGGACGACAAGGTAAAAGGCCTGGCCGCAGGAGCGGATGATTACCTCACCAAACCCTTTCACATTACGGAACTCAATGCCCGTATAAAGGCAGTGCTGAGAAGAAAAACGCCGGGCGGGAAAAATATAATTGAAACCGCCAACGTATCATTAGACCTGAACGAGCGGCTGTTTGCTGTTAACGGCAACGTTTTTGCCCTGAATCGCAAAGAGTTCGACATCCTTACCTATTTCCTTTCCAGCAAAAACCGGCTGATCACAAAAACCGCTTTGGCAGAGCATGTGTGGGGAGACAATACCGACCAGGCAGATAATTTAGATTTCATCTACTACCAGATCAAGAATCTCCGCAAAAAATTGCAATCATCAAATGCAGCAATAGAAATACAATCCATTTATGGTATCGGGTATAAACTGGTTGAACAATGAGATTGCTTAACCAGTCGCTCAAATACCTGTTGGTTCCGCTCCTGCTCATCCTTGGCATCTGGTCTGTTATTTTTTACATTAATATGCTGGATGAAATTAATGACAGCATAGATGACGGACTCGACAATTCCAAATTATTGATCATTCAAAGGGCCGCATCAGATTCTACCCTGCTGCAAAAAAGCAGCTTTAACGAGAGTAATTATGCCATACAGGAACTGGCGAAAGCATCTGCTATTACCATAAAAGACAGCTATACCGACACCAGTTTGTACATGCAGGATGAGGATGATATGGAACCCGTACGTATGCTCACCACCGCTTTTGAGCTTAACGGGAAATTTTACCGGCTGCAGGTTATTTCCTCCATGGTGGAAGAGGATGATCTTATAGAAGACCTCTTCTGGTCGGTAATATGGCTTTACCTGGTTATGCTCACTGCTATAATTGTTATTAATAAAATAGCCCTCCGGAAATTATGGAAACCTTTTTATGAAATATTACGGCAGTTGAAAAATTTCCGGCTCGACAGTAATGAAAAGCCGCCGGATATTAAAACAAATATCAAAGAGTTTAAGGAACTGAAAAGCGCTGTAAATACCTTAACGCAGCACTCACTGGAAACATATACCCATCAAAAGCAGTTTACGGAAAACGCGGCTCACGAACTGCAAACCCCGCTTGCCATTGCCGCCGGCAAGCTGGAGCTGTTGCTTGAAAAAGATGACATTAAAGCTACTCATGCCGCAGATATTGTACAGGTGCTGCAAATTATGGAGCGGCTGGCGCGTCTCAACAGATCATTGCTTCTGTTAACCAAAATTGAAAACAGGCAATACGCCGGTAATCAGCCTGTTTCCATTAACCAAACGGCTCACCAGTGCATAAGCGACCTGGAAGATTTTATTGCATACAAAAATATAGCGGTCTCCATTCATGAGCCGGAGCAGGCGGAGGTTGAAATGGATCCTGCCCTGGCATCCATTCTTATCGGGAATCTTATCAAAAATGCCGTTTTCCATAATAGGCCAAACGGACTTATTACCATTGATATTACCCAAACAGTAGTTAAGATAAGCAATACGGGAAATAAAAAGGCATTGAACCCCGAAAAGATATTTATCCGTTTCTATAAAAATTCCACCGAACAATCCGGCACCGGGCTTGGCTTAGCGGTTGTTAAAGCCATTTGTAAATTATATGATTTCGGACTTTCTTACCATTATAACAACAACCATTGCTTTGATATCCGGTTCAAAAACGGGTGATGTTCCATATCCCGGATATGCTATTCACTTTAGCAGATTCCCGTTTCTTTCCAAAATCGGGTTGTTCCTTTGTGTAATAATAAAAAATGATGCACATGAAAAGGAACGTATTTATTATTGTTTTTGGTTTATTGCTGGCGCATGGCGCCGGATTCGCACAAAACATTCCGCAAAGCCAGGTACCCTCCGTGGTGTTAAACCATTTCAAACAAACATTTCCCAAAGCCTATGATGTGGAGTGGGAAATCAAAAACAACCAGTACTGCGTAGAGTTCGAAACGAAGCCGTCTAAAGATCACGAGGTCTGGTATGACAACTCGGGCAAGCTGTTAAAACACAAAGAAGAGATTGCTCCAAGACAATTACCGGCAGCCATCCGGTCGGTGATTAAAAGCGATTTTAATGGTTACCGGGCCGACGATGTAAAAAAGATAACAACGGGTAATACAATACAGTATAGCGTAGAATTACAATCATTAAAAGAAGAATTGAAAGTGCTTTTTGATGAGAAAGGAACGGTATTGAAGCAGCAGGCAGATTAAAAGGGAAATATGCCCTTTCAGCCTGCCGGTTCATTGCTGCTTACCGGCAGTTACTTACAAAATATTTTATTAAACGCGTTTATTCCTGAAAATGCTACAGACCGGGGATAAGCACAAATCAATATAGATGAGAAAAATAAACCTTGCCATCATACTGGCGATTTTCACTTTTGCAGGCTGCGAAAAAGAAACCGTGATCGGGGAAAATGACCTGCCTGCTGAAATAAGAACTTTTATTACAACGCATTTTCCTGCAAACCCCATCATACAATCGGTAAAAGACAGGGACGGACTGGAATTAACCTATGAGATTATACTTGAAGGGAGCATCAGCCTGGAGTTCAACAGAAAAAAACAGATCACTGATATTGATGGCATAGCTAAGCTGCCCGACACTGTTATTCCTTCCAAAATTATTGACTATGTTTCAGCAAATTATTCCGGCAATTTCATTACCGGCTGGGAGCTCGACGGCAGAAATCAACAGGTAACATTAAACAATGGATTAGAGCTGGAGTTTAATATGGCCGGCGATTTTTTGCGTATTGACAGCTAAGGGAACATATTGCGAATGCCCTGCATGAAGCTTACGGGGCTGTAGCCCAGCTCTTTTTCTGCTTTGTGAATAATAAAACCTGTTTTTAACGGACGCCGCGCCGGTTGCGTAAATACAGCAGCGTTTACCTTTTCCATCAGCGCTTTGTTCAGTCCAAAATAACCGGCAACCTGTACCGCCATGTCGTAGGGGGTAAGCAGTTCCCTGCCGGAGATATGGTATATGCCACCGGCATTTTTTTCTGCGATCAGTTGTATGCCCCGCACAAGGTCTTCTACATAAGTGGGTGTACGTACCTGGTCAGTTACTACTTTTATCGGGTTTCCTTTTTCAAGGTTTTCTTTCACCCAGGTAACGATATTGCTCCTGGTGCCGGCTAATATATTTCCGTATACCAGCACGGTACGCACAATAGCCTGGTTGATGCCGCTTTGCTGTACAATTTGCTCTGCTTCCCATTTGGTTTCACCATAATAATTAACCGGAGCGGGCAGGTCTGTTTCACGGTAAGGGCCGTCATCGCCGCTGAACACAAAATCGGTGGAAACATATACCAGCTTTGCGTTTATGGCTGCTGCTGCATCTGTAAAATAGCGGGTAGCATTTACATTCGTGTTATAGCATGTTTCCTTATTAAGCTCGCAGGCATCGGGTTGTGCCATAGCCGCGGCATGAATGATCACATCCGGGCGGATAGCAGCTACCTGCGTTAGCACGCTTTTTTTGTCTGTAATATCAATAGCTGTATACCGGTAAGGCTTATCTGCCGCCGGCAGCCTGCATGCTCCCCTGCCGGTGGCGGTTACTTCATGTCCTGCGGTGGTAAATTGCTGCACTGCATTTTGTCCTAAAAGTCCGTTGGCTCCGGTAATTAATATCTTCATTTTAAGGCGTATAAGCCCCGAATGTACAAAATCATTAAACCTTCAATCTAAAATTGGGAAATGATTGTAATTATGTACTTTTGACGCTTCTATAAAACAGATATAGAAAAAAAATTCAATAACTGTACTTGCCCTTTGAATGATCTTAATCATTTCAGACAAGGTTTAAACGAATGGAAAAAAAAGTTTCTAAAATCGGGGTACTGACTTCAGGAGGAGACGCCCCGGGTATGAATGCAGCTATACGGGCTGTAGTACGTACCGGCTTATATTACGGATTAGATGTGTTTGGCATTATACGCGGGTTTGCGGGAATGATAGAAAATGATATTTTTAAAATGGAATCCCGCAGCGTTGCCAACATTATACAAAGGGGGGGCACCATCCTGAAAACCGCAAGGTGTAAGGAATTTTTTGAACCCGCCGGGAGAAAAAAGGCATACGAAAATCTTAAAAAACTGGGCATTAACGGACTGGTGATCATAGGCGGCGATGGCTCTTTCAGGGGTGCGCAAATATTTTCCAGCGAATTTGACATTCCCTGTATCGGGTTACCCGGAACCATTGATAAAGATATTGCCGGAACCGATTTTACCATAGGTTTTGATACCGCCGTAAATACGGCCGTTGAGGCTATAGATAAAATAAGGGACACTGCCGATGCCCACGACCGGCTGTTTATTATAGAAGTAATGGGCAGAGATTCCGGCTATATTGCTTTGCACAGCGGCATTGCTACCGGCGCCGAAAACATCCTGATCCCCGAACGGGTAACCGACATCAACGAAGTCATTGATTCCCTCCAGGAAAAAGAAAAAAGGAAGAAATTGGTGAACCTGCTGGTAGTAGCCGAAGGCAGCGAACTGGGAGGAGCCAATGAAATAGCCAAAGTGCTGAAAGAAAAAATGCCTAACGCCGATATAAAAGTTTGTATACTCGGACATATCCAGCGTGGCGGCTCGCCCTCCTGCCTCGACAGGCTGATTGCCAGCCGCATGGGTTATGCGGCAGTGGAGTGTTTGATGACGGGCAAAGATGTTAACACGATGATCGGTATAATAAACAATCAGTTACATTATACCCCCTTAGAGCAGGCGGTAAAAGCAGAACAAACCATAGATTACGAATGGCTTAAAATTGTGAAGATACTGGCTTCGTAGCGGCAGGAGCTGCGGGTTAAAAGTTGCGCTGTACTGTTGCGTGCCCGTGCCTTGTATATTGTGTCCTGACCTTAAACAAAAATAAAATCATTACCATAGTATGTCAAAAAATATTACCAAATACCTGTACGAGGAAATGGACAAACAGGCAGGTATTGAGCACGCTTTTCACCGTACAAAAATTGTTGCCACTGTTGGACCGGCCTGCGATACCTACGATAAGTTGCTGGAACTGGTAAAGGCCGGGGTAAATGTGTTTCGCCTGAACTTTTCGCATGGCGCTCATGCCGACAAGCTGGCGATCATTAATCATATCCGCAGGATCAATACGGAAGAACCCTATAATATATGTATACTTGGCGACCTGCAGGGGCCAAAGCTCAGGGTAGGCGAAATTGAAAACGGCACCATGCCCGTAAATGTTGGCGACATCCTTACTTTCACAAACGAAAAATGCATCGGCACCAGGGAAAAGATTTACGTTTCTTATCCCAACCTGGCCAATGACGTGGAAGCGGGCAACAAAATTTTAATAGACGATGGTAAATTAGAAGTACAGGTAACTGAGGTTACTGAAAAAGGAGATGTGAAAGTAGTAGTTACCATGCCGGGCGTTTTATCTTCTAAAAAAGGCGTTAACCTGCCCGATACTAAAATTTCATTGCCGGCGCTTACCGAAAAAGACCTTGCCGATTTAGATTTTATGATTGAACATGCGGTAGACTGGATAGCACTTTCCTTTGTAAGAAAGGTAGATGACCTTAAAATATTAAGAGATATACTGCAGGAAAACAAAAGCAAATGTAAGGTGATGGCTAAAATTGAGATGCCTGAAGCCATTGTTAACCTGCGTGAGATCATTCTGGAATCAGACGGCATTATGATAGCCCGTGGCGACCTGGGTGTTGAAATGCCCGTGGAACAGGTTCCGCTGATCCAGAAAGATATTATCCGCAAATGCCTTCACCGCGGCAAGCCGGTTATTGTGGCTACGCAAATGATGGAAAGCATGATGGATCGTATTAAACCCAACCGCAGTGAAGCTACCGATGTAGCCAACGCGGTGCTGGAAGGCGCCGATGCGGTAATGCTGAGCGGTGAAACGGCTATGGGACAGCACCCGGTGCTGGTAGTGCAAACCATGCGTAAAATTATCTTAGAAGTAGAGAAAAAAGAATACCGCTATAACCGCGAGGAAGATCTGAAGCCGCAGCCGCATTCGCCGTCTTTTCACAGCGATGCCATTTGTTATAATGCCTGTAAAATAGCGAAGGATGTAAATGCAGACGCCCTGCTGGCAATGACCCAAAGCGGGTACACTGCTTTTGTGGTAAGCAGCTACCGGCCGAAATCGCCATTATACATCTTCACCAAAGAAAAAACATTGCTGAACCAGCTTAGCCTGAGCTGGGGAGTAAGACCATTTTTTTATGATGAGGAAGAAAGTATAGATCAGATCATTTTTGACCAGATACAAATTTTAAAAACAAGAGGCTTTTTAAAAACCGGCGATACGATAGTAAATACCGGTAGCCTGCCCGTTCATCTTCATTTGCCTACCAACCTGCTCAAGATTTCAAAAGTAGAGTAAGATAGCAGTTTCAGGTCTCAGGTTACAAGGTTCAGGTTGAAGGGTACTAACCAACATCACACTTCCCGCTTACAAGCATTCGTTATGCGCACCATTGTATTGTTGCTATGCTCTAACATCTTCATGACCGTTGCATGGTATGGACATTTAAAGCATCAAAATGTTCCATTGTGGAAAGCCATTGCAGTAAGCTGGGGAATTGCTTTTTTTGAGTACTGCCTTCAGGTGCCGGCTAACCGTTTGGGATATGTTAGCGGCTTTAGCGCTTTCCAGCTAAAGATCATCCAGGAGGTTATTACCCTGGTGGTATTTGTTGTTTTTGCTTTATTATACCTGCACGAACCCCTGCACTGGAAATACCTGCTGAGCTTTATATGCCTGATGGGCGCCGTTTATTTTGCATTTATGAAATGAAGTATAAGCAATTAGCGATCCGTATTAAGCACAGGTTTTCACCTCTCATCTCGTGAGACGATAAACGTGAAAGCATTCACCATTGATATTTAATACCCTTCCTGCTCAAACCCGTCTTCATCTTCAAAAGACGAGGCTTCCTTACCCATATTGAGCATGGAGCCCATCAGGTCTTTAAATTCAATTTTACCATCTAATACTTTTTTACTGATCAGCGAATACGACGATAAGCCATGCAGGATCAGCTCCATCAGCAGCGCTGTTTCTTTTTCATTGGCATGCGGAAAAGTTTTTTTCACCAAGCCGTATAATCCATCTACTTTATATAGCAATTGAATTTTTTCTTTGTCCTTCACATTGAATAATATATCCAGTGTATTTCCCTTATCGAACCAGTTGATAATGGAGCGGTAAGGATTGTCTGTTTCCTTTTGCTGCACTCTTTTTTTCTTTAACGCATCGGGACTGGGGAAATACTGTACAAATTGTGTGCGGATGGCTTTGCCCAATAAATTAAATGCTACCTGGTAGGGGCCTTCCTGTTCTCCTTCATATACCAGCTCTACTTTTCCTGTTACAGAAGGTATAATGCCTGTTAGATCGGAAATCCATACCTGTGTTTCTTTTTCTTTGTTAATGATCGCTCTTCTTTCGGCCGCACTTACCGCGTTTTCGTAAGCGGCAATGGGCAAACGTGCAGATACGCCACTTTTCTGGTCAACCATTTCACTTGCCCTTGCTTCAAAGGCCACCTGTTCAATAAGCCGTTTTACCAGGTCGCTGATCTTTACTTTTTCTGTTTGGGCTTCCAATATATCCGCTTCCTGCTCGGTAATGGTAAGCGAGTCTTCGATATTTTTGGGGTAATGCGTTAATATCTGGCTTTCTATGCGGTCTTTTAATGGTGTTACAATAGAGCCGCGGTTCGTGTAGTCCTCGGGGTTAGCTGTAAATACAAATAATATGTCGAGGGGAAGTCTCAGCTTAAATCCGCGTATCTGGATATCGCCTTCCTGCAGGATATTAAATAAAGCAACCTGTATCCTTGCCTGCAGATCGGGCAGTTCATTAATAACAAAAATACCCCTGTTGCTTCTTGGAATAATACCATAATGGATCACTCTTTCATCTGCAAAAGCCAGCTTCAGGTTGGCGGCTTTTATCGGGTCTATATCGCCTATCAGGTCGGCAACGCTTACATCGGGTGTGGCCAGCTTTTCGCCATAGCGCTCACTGCGGTGCAGCCATGCAACAGGCGCAGCATCTCCTTTTTCGGCGATCAGTTCCCGTGCATGCCGCGAAAGCGGGTGCAGCGGGTCATCATTGGTTTCACTGCCTGCTATAACCGGGATGTATTCATCTAACAGTTCAATCATCTGGCGTGCCATGCGTGTTTTTGCCTGCCCGCGCAGTCCGAGGAATAAAATATTGTGGCGCGATAAAATGGCTCTTTCCGTATCGGGTATTACACTTTCTTCATATCCAACAATGCCCGGAAAGGTGGGATCGCCCTGCTGTAATTTCAGGATAAGATTATTTCTCATCTCATCTTTAATTCCCCTGCTTTTGTATCCCGATTTTTTTAATGCGCCTAATGTTGCCGGTAATATGGTTTTACTCATCTTTTTTTAATGCTTTTTAAACAGAACCGCTTGCATTGTCTCCCCGGGGAGCAATGAACGTTCCGCTGGTTTAATACACCGTTTTTTGTTTCCCGTTTTCAAAATCCCTGAATACAAACGCGCCCAGGTTATCCAATGCTGCAAAAAATGCTTTACCATTATTGGTTTCTGTAAATTCCGTTACAAAGCGCTGCAGGTAAGGATCGGTGGCGATCATAAAAGTGGTAATAGGTATCTTTATTTTTTTGCACTGTGCGGCAAGATTGATACAGCGGTTAATGATCTTCCGGTCTAACCCGAAGCTGTTCTTATAATACCGCTTGCCCGATTTAAGGCAGGTAGGTTTCCCGTCGGTGATCATGAATATTTGCTTATTGGGATTTTTCCGCCGCCGCAAAATATCCATCGCCAGTTCCAGTCCTG
>CAYVEI010000026.1:0-28837 GCA_964450515.1 uncultured Terrimonas sp.
TATTGGGGAGAAGGATTTTGCGCTGTTTTAAAATCCACCCGCATTTTTTCCAGCGTTTCAGGCGTGTCAAATGCATAGTATGCGTAGCCTTCTTTTACCAACTTTTCGGCATATTGTCTGTATAATGCTTTTCTTTCACTCTGCCGGTAAGGCCCGTATTTAATAGCTTCATCACTTGTTTCATTGCCAGGTGAAACTGCTTCCATTCTTTCCTCAGTACTTGCAGGGAAAAGTGGGGGCCTCTCTTTGTTCACAGTCTTAGGGATGCTCTTGGTTTTATGTTTTGGGCTTTCGTCTGGTTCTATCCCAAGCCATTCGAGACAATTATATATATATTCCTCCGCTCCGGGCACATAGCGGCTCTGGTCGGTATCCTCAATACGCAGTATAAAATCTCCCCGGTGCTGCTTTGCAAATAAATAGTTATACAAAACAGTTCTTACACCACCCAGGTGCAGTCCCCCGGTAGGACTCGGTGCAAATCGTACCCGTACTTTTTTTGTTGCTGGCATAAACGCAAAAGTAAGGCGGATAAATCAATCTTGCAGGAATACAATTACCTTAGCCTTCTTTTGAGTGCTATAGAAAAAGCAATAGATAAGTCAATGATGTAAGACTGCGGTAAGATGGATAGTAAACGGATAATTCTGTAAAAATCAGCTAATGTTTTATTTAATTAAACCACAGTGGTGGTTAAAAAAGCTATACCCGGCATGTATATGGGAAATGCAGCCCAATGAAAAGGTAATATACCTCACTTTCGATGACGGGCCCCATCCGGAGGCTACACCTTTTGTATTGGATGAATTGAAGAAGCACGATGCAAAAGCCACTTTTTTTTGCATTGGCAAAAATGTGGCCCGGCATAGCGATATATACCGCCGGATTTTAAATGAAGGACACAGCACAGGAAACCATACATTCAATCATAAGAACGGATGGAAAACGAATGACCTGGCTTATCTGAAAGACATTACCGCCGCAAGGGAATATATTGATTCTTCTTTATTCAGACCACCCTATGGAAAAATATCCAAATGGCAGATCAAGCATGTGAAGAATGCTTTTCAAATGAAGGTAATTATGTGGTCGGTACTGAGCGCGGATTTTGACGCGAAGGTTACACCCGAAACCTGTTTAAAAAATGTAATATTGGGCGCTAAGCCGGGTAGTATTGTGGTTTTTCATGATAGTGAAAAAGCATGGACAAACTTAGCCTATGCATTACCGAAAGTATTAATACATTTTGCAGAACTGGGATACAGGTTTGAGAAAATTAATTTGTAAAAACCTTGTTTTCAAGTAGAAAATAGATCACAAAAAAAACACATTAATAAATTGGGCCTGGGTGGAAACCCTGGCCCGTTTTTAATCCGTACCCTATGAAAACTAGGACTAAATTACAATGTTTTTTGATTTTTGCAAGATTTTTCATGTTTAAAATGAGGCCTGTCAAGCCTTTACGCCGTATTTTTACGGTAATGCACGTAATTTAACACAGTAATTTTACCTGATTTGATTTTCTTTCCCGGTATTAGTCTTTTTTTGCATTCAAAGTAAAACCGAAAGTAGTACCCACATCCGGTTTGCTCCGGATATGGATACTTTGGCCGTGCGCTTCAATAATATGTTTGCAAATAGCAAGGCCCAGTCCGCTCCCTCCTCCCTTTCTGCTTCTGGCCGCATCTGTCCGGTAAAATCTTTCGGCTATACGCGGAATATGCTCTTCGCTGATCCCAATGCCATCATCACTAACCTCCACCAGCACATGCTTTTCATCTGTTATATAGGCACTGGCGGTTACATTACCGCTGGATTTGCCGTATTTAATGGCATTGTCTGTAAGATTGATTAACACCTGTCGTATCTTTTCTTTATCGGCAAAAACAGTGATAGGTGTTTCGCAGCCTTTCTTTATGGCTAATTTAATATCCCTTTTAGCAGCCAGCAATGAAAGGGAATCAAAAACCTCGCGTATCAGATCCTGCACTATAAAATTTTCTTTATACAATACCTGTTCACCACTTTCTAATTTGGTAATGGCGTCAAGATCATTGAGCAGGTTTACTAAGCGGGTGGTATTCTTGGATGCGTTGTTAAGAAATATTGTGCTTACCTCCGGGTTTTCAGCAGCGCCTGCCAACAGGGTTTCTATATATCCCTGTATAGCAAAGATGGGTGTCTTTAACTCATGCGAAAGGTTTTGCAAAAATTCTTTGCGGAAAGCTTCGTTTGCTTTTAATACTTCTATTTCTTTTTTCTTTTGTTCGGCCCATTTTTCCACATCGGCGCTTACTTCATCTATGCTTTTTTGCGGAAGCAGGCTTTTGTAATAGAATTCCTCTCTTTTGCTGGCTTTTGTTTGGTAAATGAATTTATAAATAAGCTTTATTTTCCGGTAAATGAACCGCTGAAGCGTATACAATATGAGCGCATAGCTCCCGCTCATTACTATGGCAAAAGCCAGCAAAAACACCCACCATAAGGGTTTGAGCAAAAATATGCCGGTGGCAACCGGAAGCGCGATGAAGAAAGCCGTAAAACCCGCCAACTGGCGGGGGGATATATTTTTTGTAGTAAGCATACGATATAATTATTATGTTACCGAACAGAAGCATTCCTCCGTTTTATTCCGGAGATGCTGCTTAATATACCTCATTATGTAGAGCCGGCAAAATATATCATTTTGCACCGGATTGGTGCGGGTTAACAGGCTGGCTTGTTTTTAAATTACAATCTTATACCCTACACCTTTTACGGTAGTAATGCAATCTATACCCAGCTTCTGGCGTATTTTCCGGATATGCACATCAATGGTTCTGTCGCCCACAATTACTTCCGTTCCCCATATCTGGCTTAAAATTTCATTACGGAGGAATACCCTTCCCGGTTTGGTAGCCAGCAGGTGAAGCAGCTCAAACTCTTTTTTGGCTAAGGTTACTTCCCTGTCATCAACCAGCACAATAAATTTTACGGGGTCAATAATAATATTTCCTGCCTGCAAAATTTTATCATTTTCAGGTTTCTGAACTCTTCTGAACAGGGCATTAACTTTAGAAACCAGCACCTTAGGACTTACCGGTTTGCTTATATAATCGTCTGCTCCATATTCCAGCCCCCTGATATGCGATAGTTCATCATTTAATGCCGTAAGAAATATAATAAGGGTATCGTGGTAGGCGGGTAATGACCGCAGGGTTTTACAAACTTCCATGCCGTTTTTATTGGGCATCATCACATCCAGCACAATCAAATTGGGTTTAAAAAGCTTTGCTTTGTGGAGGGCCTCCTCTCCGTCCTTTGCCGTAATAATTTCATATCCTTCTCTTTCCAGGTTGTAGCTGATAATTTCCAGTATATCCGGCTCATCATCAGCTATCAGTATTTTTTTCCCATTCTGATCCATTAACAATATGTTTACGCAAAAATAATCCCGGCAGGTATACGCACCTAAAAGCACGGATTATGAAATTGTTAACCCATTTACAGGTTTTGGCACTAAATTCTCTTGGTTAACGTTAGGTGGTAGAGGTATGGGTGAGCCTGAATACCTGCTTTTTGCCGGAAACCAGGCAGGAAAACTGCCTTCAGCTATTATCCTTAATTTTGTAGCAGTTCAATATTATATGTATAAGACGATATCTATACTCTTACTACTATTTCTCTTTACGGAAGCTGCAACTGCCCATATTGATACTTTAAAAAAGAAAGTAGATATAGCCCGGGTTCGTTATCATGAAAATATTGAGAAAGAGCAGCAGCTTGCCCTGCGTTTTAACGGCGGAAACGGCGAATGGGTTAATGCCTCTGCCAATAAAGCTATTAATACATTAGTTACTAATGCATTAATAAAAGAGGTGAATATTTTAAAAGATTCTATAGAATCAGGCGCCCGGCTCGATCACCGGCTAAAAGTTAAATACCTGAGCGGACTCGAAAACCTTCTCCGTGGATTCAATACCGGCTGGCGCACCAAAACCTTCAATGCCGTGCTTGCAGAAGAGTTACTGGAAAACTATAAAGCGCTGATGGCAGCAGATATCAAAAACCAGGATATTCGCTCTATAGTACAAAACGCCTCATACGAAGTAGGCAATATCAATATTAACGGCAGCGGAAGCGCAATGTATGAAAACCAGGGATTCGAGGCATCCCGGATCATTTTGTTCAGGAAGTTCTGCCGGAAATATCCGGATAAAACGCTTGCCATGCTGGAGCAGTATTATAATGTTCCTTTTGCCGACAGCCTTGTAAAGGTGGCAGCATACCGGAATCCTAATCAGCTATACGATTATGCCGCAGCCACGCGTACCCAGGCAGGCCGCCTGATCAGGAGAAATAATGATTCGCTTGTTAAAGCGATAGTGGCCATTGCCAGCAGTAAAAGCGGACAGCAATATTATCCTTTCCTTGATGAAATTGTGCACGGACGGTTAACCATGCCCGATATATTTCATGCCATGGATGATAACCTGCTGTATTACCGTTTGCTGGTGAAAACGCAGATTGGTTACGCGGAAAGGCTCATTAAAAAAGATACCCCGCTGGCTTACGATAAGCTGTTGTTTAAGCTGCAGGACCGGGCTAAAAATGTGTTTATAGACCAGGTGAACGCCCTGCACGACCTGCCTGACAATGCAAGATTTAAAATTACCGACCCGCTTACCCCCCAGGAACTATATTACCTTATTGTTCTGGGAGAGGATGTGATGTATACCTCCAGCTATAAAGGAATATTTAACCGTATGATGCAACGCATGGCTGTTCCGTCGGGAGACAGCTTACTGATGAGCGTTAGGTTCGACCGTTTTAAAAAATTCATCAGGCTGGCCGCCGGTTATAATAAGTTAGATGAGTTTTTGCAAACCATGCCCGACAGTAATTCGCAGCGTTTAATGATGGCTTTTGTAAGAGGGCTCGAAAAAAGCGGCACGCTGGAAGACGCGGTGGATGTGGCCGATTCGTACGGAAGCATTAAAAACCCGCTGGTAAAAAAGCTGATAGACCAGGAAATTCAAAAGAACCTGCTGCAGGCCCGGGATAAGCACGAAAAAAGGGCCATTGCTATTTATGATATTTTACAAATCATATTCCAGTCGTCGGAAGACAGCAGCATTGATGTTTCAACAAAACTGAATATACCGCCCGTATACCGGGTTAATTATAAAGACCTTTTGGATGACAGCGGCCGGATCGTTCAGCAGGTTTTCTTTTACGGAGACCAGGATGGTAAAGAATCCTATGCCAATTTTATGGCGATGTTTACGGGCGCCGACTGGAAAGTAAAGCGCAATGCCAATTGGGTGGAAATAAAATCAACCAGAGGAAAACCGGTTTTCATTTATGCTAACCTGCCATTAGATTATGAAAAGGGATTAGACTCCATTGCCCAAACGCGGCTGCGCCAGTACCTTGAAAAAAACAATCTTGAGCCCGGCATAACCATACACCGGGGACACAGCTACTGGGTGGGATCTACGATCAGGAATCTCCCCCCTTCCTCTAAAATAGTTATATTAGGTTCCTGTGGCGGGTTTCACAACTTAGACGATGTATTGAAAACATGTCCCGATGCGCATATTATTTCTTCAAAGGAAGTAGGTACAAGAATTATTAATGAGCCCATTCTGAAAGCGATCAATGACGATCTGAAAGATGGAAAAGACATTGAATGGCTGCCTATATGGAAAGACCTGGCCGCCCAGTTCCCGACAGGCGATGCTAAGGAGCGATTCGATAATTATATACCGCCTTATAAAAACCTGGGCGCTTTATTTATTAAAGCATATACCCGGCAAATGGGAAGTATAGAGTGAGGGGGAGAGGATGCAAAAGAACAGGAAACAAATGTAAATTCAAATCCGAAGCTGGAAAACCGAAATCCGGATGAGGATGTGCATGCACTCCCTGAAACATGCAACTTGAAACATGTAACCTGCATAAATCTCAAATCTAAGATCTCAAATTTCAAATTCTTATGCCTGAACCTGGTAGCTCCTCAAATCCCCGCATACGGATTATGCTTTTTCTCAAACCCGATGGTGGTAGGTTCTCCATGACCGGGATATACAATGGTTTCATCGGGCAAAACAAACAGTTGGGTGTGTATGCTGTTGAGCAGGGTGTTGTGATTTCCGCCCGGTAAATCGGTTCGTCCAACACTCATCCTGAACAATACATCACCCCCAATAACAAACTGCTGCTTTTTACAATAAAAAGCAATGCTTCCCGGCGAATGTCCCGGCGTAAACAAAACTTCAAGCCTGTCGGCGCCCAACGCTACTGTATCCTTTTCCCGTAAGTATATTACGTTACCTATGTAATTATCAAAAGGCAGGTTCCACATTAATCCGGACGCAGGGGCATAGTCTAATACCGGCTTTTCTTTTTCATGAAGGTGAAGTTTTAATCCGTACTTTTCCGAAATCCATTTGTTGCCGAAAACATGATCGAGATGACAATGGGTATTTAACAGTAACTTAGGCGTTAAAGTGTTGTGTTCTATGAATGATGCCAGTTCTTCCCGTTCTTCGGCATAATAACATCCGGGGTCAATAATCAAACAATCTTTCTGTTCATTATAAAGCAGGTAGGTGTTCTCCTGCACCGGGCTAAATAGGAAAACTTTAACAGCGAGCATAATGTTTTTTTGTACCTTAAAAACGCTAATTTTAATATAAGAATGTACGAAATTATGGGAATCTTACGGAACAGGATACAGTGCTATATTGGAGGCTTAACAGGGATCGCGCTTTTACTCATGATGCAGCAGGAAGCATTTACCCAGGTAAATGCAGTGGAATTTGGAAAGAACAGGGTGCAGTATGAAAAAATGAAATGGCGGTATTATCAAACCAGGAACTTTAATGTATATTTTAGTCAGAACGGGTTGGCACTTGGAAAATATGCGGCACAATTAGCAGAGAAAGAACTACCGGGGCTTGAGGATTTTGTTGAATACGGTTCCCAGCGCCGTATTAATATTGTGGTATATAATAATTTTAACGACCTCCAGCAATCCAATATCGGGTTGGGTATTGACTGGCAGAATACCGGCGGCGTTACCAAGTTTGTAAACAATAAAATGATCGTTTATTTTAATGGTGATCATGAAAACCTAAAAAAACAGATCAGGCAGGGGATAGCTAAAGTGCTGCTTGAAAATTTATTGTTTGGTGATGACCTCGGTGAATTCGCCAGCAACCAGGCCCTGCTCGACTTACCTAAATGGCTAACCGAAGGATACATCATGTATGCCGCCGAAAACTGGAGTCCCGCGCTGGATGACCAGTTAAAATCGGCCCTGCTTTCGGGCAATTACAGAACCTTTTACCAGTTTGCGTTTGATAAGCCGGAACTTGCCGGGCATGCTTTCTGGCGCTTTATAGCCGATAATTACCGGAAAGACAATGTTACTTATTTTCTTTACCTGGCAAGAATATATAAGAGCCTGAACTCGGCCAGCTTAAAAGTAACCAAGAAAAAGTTTAAGGAAGTATTGAACGAGTTCATGGAAAAAGAAGCAGATAAATACTATAAAGATCTGAGAGGAAGGCGTAATGCTCCCAAAGGTAGCGTGGTGGCCATAGAAGAGGTGAACAGGAACTTAGATTATTACCGTTTCCAGGCAAACCCCAACCCGCGCAACAGCACCTATGCCGTGGTACGGTTCAAAAAAGGGATCTATCGTATTGAGCTGGAAGATTTCGGCTTTAAAAGAAAAATTTTACTGAAGTCGGGCGTGCTGGATAATCAAAATGAGATCAACCCCAACTATCCGCAACTGGCCTGGGACCCCAAAGGTTCAAAGCTGGTAGTGGTATACAGCGAAAAGAATAAGCTTAGAATGTTTGTTTTTGACCTTACAACCCGGCTCAAAACATTTAAGCAGGAGCTACCCGAAGAATTTGACCAGGTGATTGATGTAAAATACATGCTCGATCAGAATACCCTTTTATTCAGCGCCGTAAAAAACGGTTACTCCGATATTTTTGTATATAAAATGAAGGAGCAAACCGTAGAGCAAATTACAAATGACGTATATGATGACCTTGATCCTTCTTTTGTAGCTTTTCCCAACAGAACAGGTATCATCTTTTCATCTAACCGCCCATCGGGCAATGCCGTAAACAGTGATACCGCGCTGCCCTCCAACAACCCGTACAATATTTTTTTAGTTGACAACTGGAACAGAACTGAATTCAGGCAAATTTCACAGCTTACCCATGTAAAATATGGTAACGCGCGTTACCCGATGCAGTACAATACCAACCACTTTACATTTGTAAATGATGAGATGGGCATTGCTAACCGGTACGCGGGCTTTTTTACTACCCGCAAAGCCGGGGTAGATACCATATACAGGATTGGGGATGAATTGTTACGCAACCCGGATAATGCGGAATTAGACTCCACGCTGCAGGTATGGAACAAAAACGAGCCCGATTCGGTAGGTTATATGGCAGTTACTACCGATTCGGCTTATGCTTTTCCTATAACCAACTACCAAAGCGGCTTACAGGAAACAAGAATAGCGGGCGATGGCGGACAGGTATCTGAATTACGGCAGGAAGGCGATCTGAAATTGTTGTACAAGCTCAAAGTAAATGATGATGCGCTGAAAAGAAGAAACATTAATGTGCGGCCTACGGAATATATGAAAAAGGTGATGGAGCAGGATAAGATAGTGAAAGGTGCGGCTACCATTTACCAGCCGGTAACGGTTGATACTACCCAAAACCAGGGGAATATTTTTCAAAGTGAATTTGAAAGCGATGAGCCGGACAGTACCATTCAGGGAAGAGTATTTGATGCTAACGACCAGCCGGTGGAAGAAACAACGCTTTCGGAGGCCAAACTATATGATTACAGGCTGAAATTTGCAACGGAGTATTCGGTATCGGGCTTCAATAATTCCGTGTTAATGACCCGCTGGCAGCCTTATGGCGGTGGTGGCGGCCCCATATATCTTACCAACGGTAACTCAAATTTAAACGGTATAGTACGAATCGGGGTTTCCGATCTTTTTGAAGATATTAAATTTATTGGCGGTTTTCGTTTAGGACTGAACCTCGATGATAAAGATGTGCTGTTCAGCTTTTATAATATGCGCAGGCGGTTAGACTGGGGGCTTACCTACTATCGTTCTACGGTAACGGATTACCCGTTTTTTAAGCAGGACGACTTCCCCCTCAGCGCTTTGCCTAATAAGCTGTTTTCCAGCATCTACCAGGTTAATGTTTCCTATCCATGGGATAAGGTAAGAAGCCTGCGTGCGAATGTTGCGCTGCGTAGCGACAGGGTAGCTATTAAAACCTTTGTTAACTATCCCCCTGCCCTTGCCATTGGCGATACGGTTAAAAACTATCTGCTCACCCATTTTGAATATGTGCACGACAACAGCATTAACCCCGCATTGAATATCTGGAACGGGTTGCGGTATAAAATATATACCGACATTAATACCGATCTTACTAAGAGTAAGCAGGGTAAGCTTACTTTTAATGTAGGTACCGATATCCGGTATTACTATCCTATTTACCGCAATTTTATTTGGGCGGGAAGAGGTGCCGTGGATATTTCATGGGGCAGCCAGAAGATATTATATTACCTTGGGGGTACCGACAGTTGGATATCTCCCAGGTTCAATGATGCCAACCAGCCTGCATCCAATCAAACCTATGCATACCAGTCGTTAGCGGTAAATCTCCGAGGTTACCGGCAAAATGCGGCTAATGGTAATAACGCGGTCGTTATCAACAGTGAATTTCGCCTGCCGGTGTTTACTACTTTGCTGAGCCGGCCTATAAACAATGCTTTTTTACGAAACTTCCAGTTGGTGCAGTTCATTGACCTGGGTACTGCCTGGGACGGGGCTTATAACAAAATGACCCGCCCCTCCATATCCTATGTGAATAATGATAGAACGGTACAGGTTACTTTTAAAGGTGATGGTGTAGGCCCCTTTGTCGGGGGCTATGGTTTCGGTTTGAGAAGTACTTTGCTGGGCTATTTCCTGCGCGTAGATGCCGGCTGGCCCATGAGCGGCTTCTTCAATGGTAAGCCGGTATGGTATTTTTCGCTGGGGCTTGATTTTTAAAAAGCTAAATCTATAAGGTCCAAAAGACCTTATAGATTTAGCTGCCCATACCAGTTTATTTTTCGCGAATAATACATTACTACGGCCAATACAATAAATAAGCCGATGCTTCCAAAAAGCAAAGCCCCATCCCGGAGTTGCAGCAATATAAAAATGAATGTATATAGCGTGGTAAGCATTGCGCCAAACAGCGCCGCGATCTTCCATTGATGAAATACGCTTTTCGTATACCAGGTAATGAGCACAATGGTTGCTGAAGCCGCTATGCTGTACGCGATATTAAATGATGTATACTCGGAAACAGAAAGCAGCAAAGTGTAGAAAATGCTTAGCGCCAGTCCTACCAGCACATATTGAATGGGATGAACCGTTCTTTTTTGCAATATTTCAATAAAAAAATACAGGCCAAAGGTAAGTGCAATAAAGAGGATGGCGTATTTAACGGAACGCATTGTTTTTGCATAAGAATCAACCGGCTGTAAAAGCGTAATGCCAAACCGCGAATCCCCTAAATTATAGTTGCCATCTTTCCAGCTTTGGGGGTAGCTCCTGTTCAGATGCTGCACTTTCCATTCGGCGTTAAAGCCCTGGCTGGTGATTTCGGGGGTGTTTACAGGTAAAAAATTACCATCAAAAGAAGGGTTGCTCCATGAGGAAGCAATATTAACGGTTGTGGTTTTGCCTACGGGGGTGAAAGACAGGTTTTCGGAACCCCGTAAATGCAACCGGAGCTTAAAAGTATTTGGTTTTGCAAGATCATCATACCCTAATGCAACAGGTGTGTGCAATCCGTTTTTAATGATGCGATCGTCCGGCATGCCCGCATTAAAAATATGGCTGCTGTCGTTCCATAAAAGGCTGAGCTGATCTTCAATACCCCTGAAATCATTCAATCCAACACAAACAAATGCTTCCTGCATTTGCAGATCCTCCTTTGCTATATGCAGCCCTTCTGTTTGTATTGGTCCAAAATAACCCTCTACCTGCATCTCTGACCGGTATACAACGATATTGTATATACTTCTGTGTCTTATCTCCGGTTGCAATACTCCATTTATTTTTAACTGATCGGGTAAAAAGTAAGCATACTTTTTATACACTGTTGTTTTCCCGACTTCCGATTGAATGCTTTCCCTGTAAGGTATTACCAGTATTGGTCCGGTAAAAGTTTGTTCCGTTGCCCATTTAGCGCTTACTTCTTTGGCAACGGTTTCCTGGCGCTCAGCTCTTTCGTTCACGAGGTTCATGATGAATAAAGGAGGGATAAGCATAACGAGTATCAGGCACGCTACTATAATACCTTTAATGGTAAGCCGGTTAGCCGATAGAAAATGGGATGTGCTTGTAGTATCCATGATTTTTGTTTTTTAAAAGTACTTTGAAATTCAAAGTATAGTGAGAAAAAAAATTACTCTATTAACCTGATCATTTGTCCCAACCCTTCCAAATGCTGCTTAAATGCTTTCTCCCCGGTTTTGGTAACTGCATAAGTGGTATTGGTTTTACGCCCGATAAATCCTTTTTGCACTTTAATATATTCATTTTCTTCTAAGGTTTTTAAGTGGGATGCAAGGTTACCATCAGTAACCGCTATAATTTCCTTTAATTGGTTAAAGCTAACCTCTTCGTTCACCATAAGTGAACTCATAATGCCTAACCGTATGCGGCTGTCAAATAGTTTATTTAAATTTTCTATCGGATTTTTCATTCCATTTTTTTAAACACCTGAAGCAGAGCCATAAATGCCCTGTGTTCTTTATCTTTTCCTGTCGTATTTCCACCACATGGCAGCACCGTATACGATATGCAACACACCAAATCCAAGGGTCCATAAAAACAGGCTAAGTTCAGGAAACCAGCAACCGGTTAGCCCCAATACAATTTGTGCGTATCCCAAATACCTCACTTCACCCAAAGTATACTTACTGGCATTTACCAGGGCTATTCCATAAAACAATAGGCATCCCGGAGCGATCATTCCAAAATACCCCAGTTCTGTTATACGCAGTAAAAATACCCCTCCGGCACATAAAGGGATGCAAAGGTTCACTATTAATCTTTTGGTGGCAGTACTCCAAACGGGAACATTGTTTTTTTTACTTTTCAGGTAGGTAAACAAATAAGCGGTTATTATGGCCGAACCTAAAGTCAGCAGGGCAATAGTAAAGAGTTTATACCTCATCATATTGCCGAGCGTAAGGCTCCCGTAATCATAGCGCTCGGGCTCATTGCCGGCAATAACCTGGTGGGCAAACCAGGCGCCGGTTAAAGCGCAAATGCCGGCGGCCACGCCACTTAATCCACTCAGGCTGATAAAACGGCTGCTGCGCTCCATCATTTGCTTTATATCTTTTAACGTATGCAGCGCAGGATGTTCTTGCTCCATAAAAGTGCTTTGAAATTCAAAGTAAATATTAAAATCCGGAATTTGCAAACTTTTTTATGCTTATTTGTTATTGGCAACAGCATGGGTACGCAACGTTTGCCATATAATAGCGCTCCTGTTTGAAAAGTACTGAATGCTTATTCGTTTCTACAATACGCTTTTAGAAAAAGAAGCTTCTTAACACAATCCCAATATTATAAAACTATTGTACGTTATACCTCGCAGTGTGTTTACTTTTGCGTATATGGGCTGGAAAAGGCTGATTATTAGTAGCATTGTATTTTTGTCCGTTTTTACCTTCAGTGCCTCAGCACAGGTTAAAAAGCTATCGGGGCATATCCAGGATGCACACAGTGAAGAGCGGATACCTTTTGCATCGCTCGAATTTAAAAACACTACCATCGGCGCCCTGAGCGACTCCGCCGGCAATTTTTCCTTTACCCTCTCCCATTGGCCTTCTGATACCCTTATGGTTACTTTTGTGGGTTTTGAAGATTATGCTTTACCCATAGATACCACGCTGGAAGAAATACAGGTGATCATTGAAATGGAAAGAGGGAAGAGCAACGCAGAAGTGATCATAAAAAGTAAGATCAGCAAAGGAATGATCATGTGGCGTAAAATAGTGCAGCACAAACCGTTTAACGACCGCTCGCGGTTTGATAATTTTTCTTATGAGCTCTATAATAAGCTGGAAGCCGACCTGAACGATGCCGCCAATAACAAGCTGATCAAGTTCCCGTTGCTGAAGCCTTTTAAATCGGTTATATATAAAAATATTGACTCCACAACCGAAAGCAAGCCCATACTGCCGCTCTATTTAACAGAATCGCTGTCGGATTATTATTATCAAAGAAAACCGCAAAGAACAAGGGAGGTATTTAAAGCGGTTAAAACTATGGGGTTTAATAACCCGAGCATCAGTAAAATGCTTGGCGGCATGTACCAGAACGTAAATGTATATAAAAACTTTATACCGGTTTTTGATAAGGACTTTGTTAGCCCCATCAGCGATTACGGTTCCGCTTACTATCGTTATACCGTTCCGGATACGCAATATATAGGGGGAAGGCGCTTTTTCCATTTTTTGTTCATGCCAAAGCATAAAGGGGAAAATACTTTTATCGGTGATGCATGGATTGCCGACTCATCGTATGCCGTAATGAAAATGAATCTCCGCGTTTCGGAGCTTGCCAATCTGAACTTTGTTGAAAAGCTTGATCTTGTTCAGGAATACCAGCTCATCAACGATTCTGTGTGGTTCCTGGCGAAAGATAAGTTTGTGGCAGATTTTATTTTTTTGGATAAGAACCGCCTGAGTTTTATTGGGCGAAAAACCAGCACCTACCGGAATATTGTCATCAATGATACATCCGTTGCTGCAGCACTGGAGAAAAATAAGCTGCGGGAGGAAGTAGTAATATCCGATTCGGCGGCCACTCACTCTGATGCATACTGGCATGATGCCCGGCACGAAGCATTAACCAAAACGGAAAAGGGTATTTATAAAATGATTGATACCCTTATGGAAATGCCCAGCTTCCAGCGGTTTACCGACCTGGTATACTTTATTGGCACGGGGTATAAAAATGTAGGCAATTACGAAATTGGTCCCTGGTATAACTGGATAACCGCCAATGCGTATGAAGGACTGAGGCTGCGTTTTGACCTGGGAACCAATACCGGGTTTAATAAAAAGATATACCTCACCGGTTACCTGGCTTATGGCTTTTCCGATCAAAAATGGAAAGGAAGGTTACAGGGTTTATACCTGTTCAATAAATCGCCCCGCTCCACATTAATGGCCTCCTTGATTAACGATATTGATAACGGGCAGGTGTATTATGACGAGGTGGGAAGCGATAATTTATTTGCGATCGCCTTACGAAAGCCCAATGTGCCACTCAGGTACATGAAAATAGAGCAGGAAAAGCTGGAATATTTCAAAGAATGGAACAGTGGTTTTTCGGTTACGCTTAATGGAATGCGCAGGCGGTCTACTCCTTTATCTAACCTTCCTTTAAAAGACAGCTTTCCTGTTACCAATGGCGGCGAGGCGTTGAACAGCTTTGAAATGGGAATAAAGCTCCGGTTCGCTTATCTTGAAAAATTCCTCGACGGCAATTTTTACCGGATCAGTATCGGCAGCGATTATCCTATTGTGGAAGCCCATTATTCAAAAGGGATATCCGGTGTGTTCGGGAGCAGCTATAATTATCATAAAGTGGGGGGCAGCGTATCGGATTATAAAAAGATAGCGCCCTACGGCAGTATTTATTATAACGCTTATGCCGGTAAAGTATTTGGCACGCTTCCTTACACTCTGCTTGAAATTCCGCCGGGAAATAATTTGTGGTACTATAACAAATATGCTTTTAACATGATGAGCCGTTACGAATATCTTACAGACTGGTATGCGGGCATTAATGTAGAGCACAATATTGGAAATGGCTTGTTTCGTTTTATCCCCTTAACCCGGATGCTGAAATTCAGGCAGTTTTGGGGCGCCAAAGTGTTTTGGGGCGATTTAAGCCAGGCCAACAAAGAGTATAATTTTGGCAGCAACGGCAATGGGTTTAAAAGTCTTAACGGAAAGCCCTATATGGAAATAGGAACAGGGGTAGATAATATTTTTAAGGTATTCCGGCTCGATTTTATCTGGAAAGTATTACCGCGGCCCCTGCCCGAAAAAACCTTTGAACGTTTTGGCATATTCGGCAGCTTCAGGGTGGTGTTTTAAGGAATTAAAAAAAAATTGGAACTGGCAGGAAAGCCAGGCAGAAGCTCCCGGTTCCTGCCCGGCAATGGATATAACTATATGTTTAAACCACTGCGGAAAATAACCGGTTGCGTTTACCCCGGAAGACCATTGCAATAGCTAATACAAATAAAAGAAGCACCTGTTTTACAGATGCTCCGGGTAATTGAAACTAAAGGGTACGGATCAGGGAAATGTTTTGCTTATGCTTTTTAAATTATTTAAGCGTGTGTACAGCGGCAATGGCATTTGATGCTGTTTCATTTATATCTGAAAGGTCTTTATAGGCTATGCTGTGCGCTATGGCTTCGTTGGTATAGCTCACCTCTTCTAATACGCCGGCAATAAACCAAAAACCAAGTTTTACGTGTTTGCCGCTGAGAATATCACGTCCGCTCAAAGTAAAGCTTACTTTATTTGCTAAAGACTCAAGGCTTATATTATTAATATACACACTGCTTTTTTGATTGCCGGTGGTTACAAACGAAATGATATTCTTTTCAATGGTTATTTCAGAAGCTTTATTGATCTCCCGGTCAATAAAATATACCTTACTGGCAGAATCATACTTCACCTGCTGCTGCTGGTTCGATGTGAAATGATAATTACCGGTTTGCGCCTTTAAAGTGCCCGCTGATGCTACCAGAACAAAAAGGGCGAATATTGTTTTCATAAAAATCGTATTTCAGCTATAAACGCAAAAAGGGCTTCCAACTGGCGGAATGGAGGGCTGTTTTCGGTAGTGATCCGGTTTCAGGGGATGAATGAATTTCATCGTTATTTTATATCCGTTCACCGGTAAAACAAGAGTTGGATGGGTTGAATGATCACGAAAAACAATGTTTCGCGGTGACTTTGCCCGGGGAATATAGCCGAAAAGCCTTATTTTTAAGATGAACGGGAATGGGCTGGCGTATAGATGGCCGTAACTATGCCATCTGCAATTGCTATTATCCTGAAAAATATAAACAGTTTAATATTCATCAGTATGAGTACCAGACGGATCTTTATAAAAAACAGCTTAGGCAGCCTGGCTGCGTTAACCCTTGGTAATGAAGCATTTTCATTGGTGAAAGGCTTCTCCGAAAAAGAAAAGCTGGGCGTGGCCCTGGTTGGATTGGGTTATTACAGTACTGATTTACTGGCGCCGGCTTTACAGCTTACCCAATATTGCAGCTTAAAGGGTATTGTAACCGGCTCGCCCGATAAGGCCAAACGCTGGCAGCAGCAATATCATATTCCGGAAAAAAATACCTACAACTATCAAAGCTTTGATGATATCGCCGGCAATGCCGATATAGATGTTATTTATATTGTGCTGCCACCCTCCATGCATGCCGAATATGTTATTAAAGCCGCTAATGCGGGCAAGCATGTATGGTGCGAAAAACCTATGGCTATGAGTGTTGCAGAATGCCGGGCGATGATTGACGCCTGCAAAAAAAATAAGGTAAAGCTCAGCATCGGTTACCGTATGCAGCATGAACCCAATACACAGCGTATTATCCGGTTCCGGAAAGATAAAACCTATGGCAGCGTAAAGGAGGTGGTTGCCAGGGCGGGATATTTTGACTCGCGCACCGATCACTGGAAGCAGAAAAAAGAAATGGGTGGCGGGGCAATGTACGATATGGGCGTATACCCCTTAAACGCGGCGCGGTATGTAACCGGAGAAGAACCCATTGCCGTAACCGCTAAGCAAAGCACTGCCCGGCCGGATATTTATAAAAACATAGATGAAACCATGCAATTCAGGCTGGAGTTTCCCGGCGGGGCCATAGCCGAATGCGAAACAAGCTTTGGAAAAAACATGAACAACCTGCAGGTTACCTGCACTAAGGGCTGGTATAAGCTGGAGCCGTTTCAGGCATATGGCGGAATAAAAGGAACGACCAGTGACGGTAAAGCACTGAATGTTACCATTCCCAATCAGCAGGCCAAACAAATGGATGAGGATGCCCTGGCTATATTGCAAAACACACCGGTGCTGGTGCCGGGTGAAGAAGGGCTGAAAGATATAAAAGTGGTGGAAGCGGTTTACCGGTCTGTAAAAGAAAACGGTCGGGTGCTGATCGGCGGGTAAGCTGCACTGTTAGCATATATACAGCGCCTCCCTGTACAAAAAAATTGCCGGTAATAACAAAGACGAATCTTTATTATTACCGGCAGAATATTGTTGAATGAAAAATTAAGCTTCTTTTGTGGCAGCAGTATCCTTTTCAGACATCCCTTCTTCGATTTCCTTTTTAACGTTGCTTTTGGCATCGTTAAATTCACGGATACCACGTCCCAGACCACGCATAAATTCAGGGATCTTGCGTCCACCAAAAAGAATCAGCACAGCAAGAATGATCAGTATCCACTCGGTACCACCCGGCATTGATATCAATAAAGAATTGTAGTTCAGTAAAAGCATCGTATAAATATTTAAAAGTTGAGCAAACAAAGTTACAATTTTAATTGGTTGTTCCACCAAAATATAAAATTCTCTTTGAGGTTAACCCGGCTTTAACAGCAAACGGAAACCATGAGGTTTCCGCTTGCATTATATTTTTTTTGAAGATCAGATTATATCCCCGCTCTTTTTTCCTTGATCCTGGCGCTTTTGCCACTGCGGCTGCGGAGGAAATACAGTTTGGCACGGCGTACTTTACCCACCTTGTGGAGGATAACAGCATCAATATTAGGGGAAAACACAGGAAAGGTTCTTTCTACACCCACACCATCGGAAATTTTACGAACGGTAAAAGTGGCAGTATGCCCCGTGCCCTGGCGTTTAATAACATCACCTTTAAAACCCTGGATACGGGTTTTATTGCCTTCTACTACTTTATAATTAACAGTAACATTGTCGCCTGCCTTGAAGTTAGGGAATGTTTTGGAAGTGGTCAATTGTTCGTGAACAAATTGTACTGCTGTGCTCATGACTACAAATTTTTAAGGGACGCAAAGGTAGCAACGGATACCTGAAATACCAAAACAAATTATGGGAGTAGGTTACAAGTCGCAGGTTGCATGGTACAAAGTGGGTTTTCCCTGTAACCTTGTAACCTGTAACACATCTATCTGGCTATGTTCACCGCTCTTTTTTCCCTGATAACTGTTACTTTAATTTGTCCCGGATAGGTCATTTCTGTTTGTATCTTCTGCGCTATTTCAAAGCTCAGCTTTTCGCTGTCGGCATCCGTCATTTTATCGGCTTCCGCAATCACCCTTAATTCGCGTCCGGCCTGTATGGCATAGGCTTTTTCCACACCCGGATAGGTTAAGGCCAGGGTTTCCAGCTCACGAATACGCTGGAGATATTGCTGCATAATTTCCCTGCGGGCGCCGGGACGGGCACCGCTGATGGCATCGCAGGCCTGAACCACGGGGGAGATCACATACCTCATTTCCATTTCATCGTGGTGGGCGCCGATAGCATTAACTACCGCCGGGTTTTCACCATATTTTTCAGCCAGTTTAGCGCCTAATAACGCGTGGCTCAGCTCTGTTTCCTCATCGGGAACCTTGCCAATATCATGCAGCAGTCCTGCCCGTTTGGCTAATTTGGGATTCAATCCCAGTTCAGCCGCCATAACGCCGCATAAATTAGCTACCTCGCGGCTATGCATCAGCAGGTTCTGTCCATAGGAAGAGCGGAAACGCATTTTTCCTACTATACGTACCAGTTCTTTATGGAGGCCGTGAATACCTAACTCAATAACGGTTCTTTCGCCTATTTCCAGTACCTGCTCTTCTAATTGTTTCCGGGTTTTTTCCACCACTTCTTCAATACGGGCGGGATGTATACGACCGTCTGTAACCAGCCTTTGCAATGCCAGGCGGGCAATTTCCCTTCTTAGGGGATCAAAGGAAGAAAGCACGATGGCTTCGGGAGTATCATCAACGATCAGGTCTACCCCTGTAGCGGCTTCAATGGCGCGAATATTCCTTCCTTCGCGGCCAATGATCTGCCCCTTGATCTCATCACTTTCTAAGTTAAATACCGTGACCGTATTTTCAATGGTTTGTTCGGCAGCCGTACGCTGAATGCTTTGAATAACCAGCTTACGGGCTTCCTTATTGGCCCTTAGCTTGGCGTCTTCAATAATTTCCTGCTGTATAACAAGGGCACGGGTTTGCGCCTCCTGCTTAAGCGTTTCAAGCAATTGCGCTTTAGCTTCTTCCGCCGTTAAGGCAGCTATTTTTTCCAAGCGCCGGATGTGCTCCTCCTGGTGCTTTTCAAGTTCATTGCGTTTCTGGCCAACTACTTCTATCTGGCGGTTAAGGTTTTCCTTGATCACCTCGTTTTCTTTCACCTGCTTATCAATGTTGTCAATTTTTTGATTCAGGGCTTGTTCCTTTTGCCGGATCCGGGTTTCGGCATCATTAATTTTTTTGTTTTTGTCGAGCACCTCCCTGTCGTGCTCTGATTTTAGCTGAACAAACTTTTCTTTGGCTTCCAGCAATTTTTCTTTTTTCAGATTTTCGGCGGCTGTTTTGGCATCGGCAATGAGTTTATTAGATTGACTTTCAGCATCTTCAATGAGCTTTTTGGTATTTGCGGCAAAAATAAATTTACCCGCCACCACACCTATGACCAGGCATACAACAGCAATTATAATGGACAAGACATTCGGTTCCATGAATTTTTAGTTTAAACTGTTCTTTTATATTTTTCCTTCCTATGTTCATATAAATCATAGTAAGTTGTAATGAACGAAGATACAAAACAACATTATTTTATAAGGACCGAATTTATTGCAACGGTATATTTCCTGCCCAATAAGGCAGATTTAAGCTGGAAGGAGCCCAATTGCTTTGGGGAATGTGCTAATTTGAAAATTGGTTAATTGAAAATGTTAACCTGTTTTTGCGTATACCCTGCAACCTGGACCCTGAGACCTGCACTCCCCTCTTCCCTCCCCACCGCCATTCCTTAAAATAATCTTGGCTTCTCCCTTTGCAGGGGGTAATTTTGTGCTATATGGGAAACAAAGTACAACAGCAGCAACCGGCACAGGAAAACATTAAGCCAGGAGAACATTTTTCGCAGCTTGCAGCAACCTTAATTGGTTCGGAAATCGTTAAACTGGGTGGTGAAATAAGAGAAAAAATAAAACAGGGAGAAAAAATATACAATTTTACGATTGGTGATTTTGATCCTGAAATTTTCCCCATCCCCCAAAAGCTGGAAGATGAAATTATAGCCGCTTACCGTAAACATTTTACCAATTACCCCGCGGCAGAAGGCAATTTTGACCTGCGTGAAGCTATTGCAGATTTCCTGCAGCAGAAAGAAAAACTGGTATATCATACTTCAGAAATATTGGTAGCCTCCGGTGGCCGGCCGCTGATCTACGCCTTTTTCAGAACGATCGCCGATAAAGCCGATAAGATCATTTATGCTGTTCCTTCCTGGAACAACAATCATTATACGCATTTTGTTGAAGGTACTCATTGCGAAGTAGAAGCCAGCGCCGCAAATCATTTCATGCCTACGGCAGCAGATATTGCGCCTCATATTAAAGATGCCGTAATATTAGCCCTTTGCTCACCGCAAAACCCTACAGGCACTACTTTTACCAGGTACGCGCTTGAAGCTATTTGCGATATGGTACTGGAAGAAAATAAAAGGCGCGGCGCAGGAGAAAAAAAGCTGTATGTGCTGTACGATCAAATGTACTGGCAGCTTACCTACGGCAATATCAGGCATTACGACCCGGTATCACTCCGCCCGCAAATGAAAGCGTATACGGTTTATATAGACGCAATAAGCAAATGTTTTGCCGCCACCGGCGTAAGGGTAGGATGGGCTATGGGTCCCGAGGCGATCATGAGCAAAATGAAAGCCATCCTTTCGCATATAGGCGCATGGGCGCCTATGGCAGAGCAAAAAGCGGTAGCCCGGTTCCTGCTGCAATACGATGATGTTAATAGTTACCTGCAGCATTTTAAAACTGAAATATGGCTCCGGCTGCAAAGCATATACGATGGCTTTATGCGGCTGAAAGCGGAAGGCCTGCCGGTAGATGCCATTGCGCCTCAGGCCGCCATTTATCTTACCGTTAGCATAACAGCGCGGGGCATGAAAACAGCCGCCGGCTACCTGCTTGAAGAGCAAAAAGATGTTACCGGCTACCTGCTCAACGAAGCCGGCATTGCCCTGGTTCCGTTCTATGCATTCGGCGCTTCAAAAGATTCCGGTTGGTACCGGCTGAGCGTGGGCGCCTGTAAAAAAGAAGAGATTGATGCCATGCTTAGTTCGCTGGCAGGGGCATTACGTAAACTGAAATAGCGTTATTACCCTATCATCCTTTTTAAAAACCTATATAACTTTATGAAAGTATTACTCACAATCGCTGCGTTTTGTGTACTAACCGGCTGCGAAACCACGCAACAGGTATTAAGCGGAATGAATACCGGCTCAAGTACTTTAAGTTCGGCCGAAATAGCCTCCGGTTTAAAAGAAGCCCTGCGCATCGGAACACAAAACGGCGCCGGAAAGCTTGCCGCCGCCGATGGGTTCTTCAGCAATGCCGCGGTTAAAATACTGATGCCCGAAGAAGCGCAGAAAGTGGAAAACACCTTAAGAAATATCGGGCTGGGCAGCCTGGTAGATAAAGCCGTGCTTTCAATGAACAGGGCTGCCGAAGATGCCGCCAAATCGGCCACCCCCATTTTTGTAAACGCCATAAAGGAAATGACCATTACCGATGCCATTGGCATATTAAAAAGCGGAGATTATGCAGCTACCGATTATTTCAGGGGAAAAACCACGCTTCCTTTAACCAATGCTTTTCGCCCGGTTATTGAAAAAGCATTAACTAAGGTGGATGCTACCAAATACTGGAATGATGTATTTACGGCATATAATAAATTTGCTGCTAACCCGGTAAATACCAACCTCGCGGCCTATGTTACCGAAAGATCGCTGGCAGGAATTTTTTATGAAGTAGCGCAGGAGGAACTGAAGATCAGGAAGGATCCCGCCGCAAGGGTGACCGACCTGCTCAAAAAGGTTTTTGGCAGCAATGCACAACCATAAAACACAACTGTGATCTGCATCGCCGGCGCTGTGCTTGTCGTTTTCCATTTACGATTTTAGGAGAATGTTACCATAAGGGAAGTCTTTGGGGGGCACATTGTGATGGTATAGTCTTAATTTTGCTGTTATTTCAATGATCATGAGTACAACAGCCCCTTCTCCACAACCCACCTTAACTGCAAAAGATTTTACTACCGACCAGGAAGTAAGATGGTGCCCGGGTTGTGGCGATTATTCCATATTAGCACAGGTACAAAAAGTAATGCCCGGTATAGGCGTTCCCAAAGAAAATATAGTTATTATTTCAGGCATAGGCTGTTCATCGCGCTTTCCCTATTACATGAATACTTACGGCATGCATTCCATTCATGGAAGAGCTACTGCCATTGCATCCGGGTTAAAGGCTTCAAGACCGGAACTGAGCGTGTGGATCGTTGCCGGCGACGGGGATGCTTTAAGCATTGGGGGCAACCATACCATCCACTTATTACGCCGTAATTTTGATGTGAATATGCTATTGTTCAATAACCAGATATACGGATTAACCAAAGGACAATATTCGCCCACTTCCGAACAGCATAAAATTACCAAGTCTACCCCCTTAGGCAGCATAGATCACCCCTTTAACCCGCTGGCGCTGGCCATGGGGGCAGATGCTACCTTTGTTGCCCGCAGCATGGATCGCGATCCGAAGCATTTACAGGAGATGCTGGTACGCAGCCACAGGCATAAAGGCGCTTCCTTTTTAGAAATATACCAGAACTGCAACATTTTTAATGACGGCGCTTTTGAAATGTTCACAGACAAAAGCTCCAAACCCGAACAATCCATTTTTCCGGAACAGGGAAAGCCGCTGGTATTTGGCGCCGCAAAGAACAGGGGCATAAAATTAGATGGATTTAAACCGGTTGCCGTTGAGTTGGGCAATGGCTTAAATGAAGATGATCTTTGGATACATGATGAAAAAGATTTTTATAAAGCACAGATACTGGTAAGGATGTTTGATGATCCTTCCGTAGAAGGACATTTGCCGCGCCCCTTTGGCGTTTTTTATGAAACAGAAAGAGCCTGTTATGAAGATGTAATGGCGATGCAGATAAGCGAGGCCATTGCAACTAAGGGCCCTGGCGATTTAGATAAGCTGTTAAGAGGAAGAGAGGTTTGGGAGATCGCCTGAGCGGTTTAGGGCGATTAGCGGTCAGGTATCAGGTAAGCAACTGCTAACAACAAACAGAATGCTTCTTTTGCTCATAGCTCATAGCCACCCACAACCCGTCCCTGATTTTAATCATTTCAATAAATGATTTTGAACAGTTTATGCAGAGATGACGATTTTATGACAATAGGCTGACGGTAAGATGGCGGTTGTCTGCTACATTTGCACCTGTTTATGTTACACCCTGACACATACGATGTTTGTAGCGGATTAGACGGTTTTGTAATTATTGGTGTTAATTATCATAACGCCGATACCTCCACCCGCAGCAGCTTCGCCGTATCTGACGCCACTTACAGCAGGATCGCTGAACAGGCTATACAAAATGGAATCACAGATGTTTTTGTACTCTCTACCTGCAACAGAACCGAGGTATACGGCATTGCCGGCGCCGGCGTGTTAACGAGCCTGCTGTGTGAGGCCACAGGCAATACGGTTCCGGGCTTTAAGCAACACGGTTATGTGCATCATGGAATGAACGCTGTAATGCACCTCTTTAAAGTAGCCGCAGGGTTAGATTCCCAGATCCTCGGGGACTATGAAATTTTAATGCAACTAAAAAAAGCAACTAAATACGCAAAAGAGAAAGGCTTGCTCGGTACTTTATTAGACAGGCTTGTAAACTTTGCGCTTCAGGCTTCCAAAAGGATCAAATCGGAAACCCGCCTCAGTACCGGTACGGTTTCGGTAGCTTATGCCGCCATTGAAGTGATGCGTGAAAAAGTAAATCATATTGAGCACAAAAATATTTTGCTGGTAGGTGCTGGCAAGTTTGGCTGTAACGTAGCTAAAAACATCAGGCAATACTTCCCGGGCGCCACGGTACGCATTACAAACCGTACACATCAGAAAGCGGTAGCATTTGCACAGCAATACCAACTGGAATGCGTTCCCTTTGAACAGCTTGACGCTGTTGCCAATGAAAGCGACGTGCTGATTGCCAGCACTACTACTGAAAACTTTACTGTTCTTCCCGGATTTTTTCCTGTACAGAAGCCCCGGCTGCTGTTAGACCTTTCTGTTCCCAAGAGCATTGATCCCGATGTTAAATCATTGCCGGGTACCACGCTAATGGATGTAGATGAAATATCCGCTATCCTCGATAACACATTTGCTATGCGGAAGGCGGAAGTGCCCAAAGCATTGGCCATCATTCAGGAAACCCTGGGCGAATTTGTAGAATGGCATAAATTATTTTTGCATCGTCATTTTTTGGGTGAGGTAAAATCCAAATTGTATGAATTAAGCGAAACCCATGCCTGCATAATGCCGGACAGCAACGAAAAAGAGGTTACAGATGCAAGAATACAAAAAGCCGTGAAAACGCTTGCCGTAGATCTTCGTACGCATACTGCAAAAGGTTGCCAATACATCAGCACGATTAATAAGTATCTGCAAATGGATCCTTCATAAAGAGAGGAGATAGCAACCCTTCTAAGTTTTTAAAAATTTCCGTTTAAGCATAACCCGTTCATGAAGCATATAGTAAAAATTGGCACACGTGATAGTGCCTTAGCCGTTTGGCAGGCAAAAAAAGTTCAAACGCTTCTGGCGGAGCGGGATGTGGCTTCAACCTTAGTATATATAAAAAGTGAGGGCGACATTAATCTTACCGTACCGCTGTACGAAATAGGCGTGCAGGGCATTTTCACCAAAGCCCTTGATATGGCATTGCTTCAAAAAAATATTGACGTTGCCGTACATTCCTATAAAGATGTGCCTACGCAATTAGCAGAAGGAATAGTGAAGGCGGCAGTACTCAAACGCGATTCGTACAAAGATGTTTTAATATATAAAGCCGGAACACCCTTATTAGAAGAAACGCTCGGGTTTGCCGGCGGAAAATGGCTTCAGCAAAGCAATGATGCAGCAGGAGAAATGACCAGCTTCACCATTGCTACCAGCAGCATACGGCGCAGGGCACAATGGCTGCACCGCTACCCGCATCATACTATAGATAATTTACGCGGAAACATTAACAGCAGGCTCAGAAAGCTGGAGGAAAGCAACTGGCAGGGAGCTATTTTTGCCGCAGCCGGGCTCGATCGCATTAACCTGCGTCCGGCAGCAAGCATCGAGTTAAACTGGATGCTGCCTGCACCGGCACAGGGCGCCGTGGTGGCTGTTTGCCGTGCGGAAGACCAATGGCTTAGAGATATTTTTGTATTCTTAAATGATAGGCATACGGATATATGCACCGGGGCGGAGCGCGATTTTTTACGTGCCTTATCCGGTGGCTGTTCTACACCCATAAGCGCATTGGCCCAAATTGATAATGGCTTTCTTCACTTTAAAGGAAGCATTACTTCAGTTAACGGTAAAGAAAAAATTGAAACGGAAAGAAAAGCGGAGCTGAACAAAATGGAAGACACCGGTAAAGAAGCCGCCCTGGAAATTTTAGCCAATGGCGGAGATAAAATAATTGAATCTATCCGGAATGGCGGAAAATAAAATTGAAATATTATCAACGCGGGAGCTAAACACTGTAGTGTTGCAAAAGGCAGTATTGCAAAATATAAATGTGGAGGCCAACGCTTTTATAAAAATCATACCGGAAGTTTCGCAGGAAATAAGGGCGTTAATTCAATCACTGGCACAGCAGCAGCTCACCGTTATTTTTACAAGTGTTAATGCGGTTAATGTCATCACCACACAACTAACCGTTGTTCCTGCATGGAAAATTTTTTGTATAGGCGGCGCCACTAAAAACGCTTTACTCCGTTTTTTCAACGCCTCCTCCATTATAGCCACTGCAAAAAATGCGATCCTGCTTTCCGAAAAAATAATGGCATACGGAAATGTAAAAGAAGTGGTATTCATTTGCGGAAACAGCCGGATGGATCATTTACCCGACAGGCTCGGCGCTGCGGGTATAAAGGTAAACGAGCTGGTTGTATACCAAACGGTAGCAACACCCATGCCTTCTACAAAGGATTATAATGGTATATTGTTTTTTAGTCCCAGCGCCGTGCATAGTTTTTTTTCCATCAATACCCTGCCTGTGCACACGGTATTGTTTTCCATTGGTGAATCTACTACTGCAGCAATAGCCGCCTACTGCAGCAATAAAGTGGTTACCAGCTCATGGCCATCGGAAACAGACATGTTAGACATGGTTACAGCTTATTTTAAATGATTATGAAGAACGATTTATTATTAAAAGCACTCAGCGGTAAACCTGTAGAACGCCCGCCGGTTTGGATGATGCGACAGGCAGGCCGTTATTTACCCCAGTACATGAAGCTGCGGGAAAAATATGGTTTTTTTGAGCGTTGCCAAACCCCTGAGCTGGCATGTGAAATTACGCTGCAGCCCGTAGATATTATTGGCGTGGATGCGGCTATCCTTTTTTCAGATATACTCGTAGTGCCGCAGGCTATGGGGCTTGAAGTGCAGTTGATAGAAAGCAAGGGCCCCTTTCTGCCAGACCCGGTAAAGGCCGCTTCCGATTTACACCGGGTATGTATACCCGATGTGCATGAAAAGCTGCAATATGTGTTTGATGCCATACAACTGATCAAAAAAGAATTGAACAGCCGCGTGCCGCTTATCGGTTTTGCAGGAGCGCCGTGGACCCTATTATGCTATATGGTACAGGGGAAAGGCAGTAAAACCTTTGATGAGGCCAAAGCTTTTTGTTATACACAGCCCCGGGTGACGCATCAACTGCTGCAAATGATCACCAGCACAACCATTGCTTACCTCGAAGCACAGGTGGAAGCCGGTGCAGATGTGATCCAAATCTTCGACAGTTGGGGTGGGCTATTGGGGCCCGCGGATTTTGAAACCATTTCCTTACAATACATCCGGCAGATCGTAACCGCGTTAAAAGACAAAGTACCGGTTATTGTTTTTGCCAAAGGGGCCTGGCATTCTTTAGATGCTATGGCAGAAACGGGCGCACGGGCATTGGGCATTGACTGGTGTATTACCCCGCAAATGGCCCGTAGCTTAGCGGGAGATAAAGTAACTTTACAGGGCAATTTCGATCCGGCAAAACTATTGTCACCCATCCCTGTTATTAAAAAAGAAGTGGAAGCGATGCTTGCCGCTTTTGGCGGAGAAAGATATATCGCAAATCTCGGGCATGGTATTTTACCCAATATACCCGTTGATCATGCCCGCGCATTTGTAGATACGGTGAAGGGATGGAACAGCGGGAGAGCGCAGTAAAGCACATTTTAATGAAAACCTGAATAGGCGGCATTAAATAAACGAAAAGAAATGAAACCCCATAATCTGTCGGGCATTGATGAATCATTGACCATTAACCATTTACCACTCACCACTAACAGTTGGATCAGTTATATTCATGATCTTCAAAACAGCATTTGCCATGCAGTAGAGCAGGAAGATGGGGAAGCCGGGTTTGTGGAAGATAAATGGAACCGGGAGGAAGGAGGAGGAGGAAGAACAAGAGTAATTTCTAACGGAAAGGTATTTGAAAAGGGAGGCGTAAACACATCGGTTGTGCACGGGAAAGTAAATGACGCCATGCGAAATCAGTTGAAGATCAATGGCGATAGCTGGTTTGCCTGCGGGCTTAGTATTGTTATACACCCGCTTAACCCTTTTGTGCCTACGGTACATGCCAACTGGCGGTACTTTGAGCTATACGACACCGCAGGAATCATAACAGACCGGTGGTTTGGCGGAGGCGCCGACCTTACTCCTTATTATTTGTTTGAGGAAGACGCACAGCACTTTCATCAAACCCTGCGCGATGCTATGCAGCCCTTCGGCGAAGACCTGTATCCAAAGTTTAAGCAGCAATGCGATACCTATTTTTCCAATACCCACCGCGGTAACGAAATGCGGGGGATCGGAGGCGTGTTTTATGATTATCTCCGTCCGCTGAATGATGAAGACGCTAACCGGCTATTCGCCTTTCAGCAGGCTAATGGCAATTGCTTTATTAATGCCTACCTGCCGGTTGTTGCCAAAAGAAAAAACACGGTATGGAACGAAAAGCATAAGCACTGGCAGGAGATCCGGCGTGGCCGCTATGTTGAGTTTAACCTCATACACGACAGGGGCACCCTGTTCGGTTTAAAAACCAATGGAAGAACCGAGAGCATACTCATGAGCCTGCCGCCCACTGTGCGATTCGAATATAATTATCTGCCAGAAGCAGGGAGTGAAGAAGATAAGCTATTGCAGGTTTGTTTGCATCCAAGGGAATGGGGGTGAGGGTAAAATTAAATCCGAAGAAAAAAAATCCGAAATCCGAAAAGAAGCACCAAGGACCCAAATCACAAGAACCAAATAAGATTCAAATCCGAATATTAAATTTCGAAATCCGAAGCCAAATGCAACCATAAACTGTAAACGATAAACTACAAATCAAA
>CAYVEI010000026.1:28937-36537 GCA_964450515.1 uncultured Terrimonas sp.
CGAAATCCGAAGCCAAATGCAACCATAAACTGTAAACGATAAACTACAAATCAAAAGAGGCAGTCAGCGATCCGTTTGCTATGAGAAAGAAAGATACAGAGAACAAGTATTCAGCCTGTCGTTAGCAGTCACGCACCTGATGCCTGACCGCTGAATCTGATAGCTAATAAACAACAAATATCAAACTGATACCATGTACTTACAACGCAGAAACCGTATACTTCGCAGCAATGCAGCCATTCGCAGCATGGTAGCCGAAACGGTATTAACGCCTAATGATTTTATTGCGCCCCTTTTTATTGATGAAGGTGTGGATATTATCCACGAAATTCCTTCCATGCCGGGATATTACCGCTATTCGGTTGACAATACGGTTAAAGAAGTAAAAACACTGTGGAACATGGGCATTAAAAGTGTTTTGCTTTTCATAAAATGCAAAGACGAATGGAAAGACAATACGGGCAAAGAAGCGTGGAATGAAAACGGACTGATGCAACGCAGCATTAAAGCCATTAAAGACGCGGTGCCGGAAATGGTTGTAATGACGGATGTGGCACTGGATCCTTATTCTGAATACGGGCACGACGGTATTGTAAAAGATGGTAAGATCGTGAATGATGAAACAGTGGAAGCTTTGGTAAAAATGAGCCTTAGCCATGCTATGGCAGGCGCAGATTTTGTTGCGCCCAGCGATATGATGGATGGCCGTATTGGCGCTATCCGGAAAGCGCTGGAAGAAAATCATTTTACGCATACCGGTATTATGTCGTACAGCGCTAAATACGCTTCCTGCTTTTACGGGCCGTTTCGCGATGCCCTGGATAGCGCACCCGGCTTTGGCGACAAAAAAACCTACCAGATGAATTATGCCAACCGCATAGAAGCCGTGAATGAAACACTGAGGGATATTGATGAGGGCGCCGATATTGTAATGGTAAAGCCTGCTATGGCTTATCTTGATATTATAAGAGAAATAAAAAATACCGTTACCGTTCCTGTAAGCGCCTATCATGTAAGCGGGGAATATGCCATGATAAAAGCTGCGGCAAAAATGGGCTGGCTTGATGAATCAAAAGCCATTATAGAAAGCCTTACGGCCATCAAACGCGCGGGCGCTGATCTTATAGCCACTTATTTTGCAAAAGATGCGGCGGGGATGTTGACCTGAGGAAGGTGAATGGTGAATGAGGCAATGGTGAATGAATAGACACCATATGAGATGTAAGTGTAAAACAATTATTTTGCAGATATTTTTTCATTTAAAATTATAACCTATGTTTCTCAAACTTAATCACCAAAAACTAGAAGTATATACTTATTCAAGAGCGCTTACATTAGCATGTTACAAGCTTACAAAAGTATTGCCAGTAGAGGAAAAATTCGGAATGATTTCTCAAATAAGAAGAGCTGCATTGTCAATACACCTCAATATTGCAGAGGGAGCCTCCAAAAAATCTGAAGTGGAGAGAAGAAGATATTATGAAATTTCAAGAGGTTCAATAGTAGAAGTAGACGCGGCATTAGATATAGCCAGTGATTTAAACTATTTGAATAATATTGACATGAAAAATATAGAAGAAAAGATGGTCAGCACCTTTAAATTATTGACGGGGTTAATACTATCTTGTTCGAAGCATTAATATAGGCATCGCCCAATCACTATTCACCATTCACTTATTCACCATGAATTACCAATCCAGCAAAGCCTTATTTGAACGTGCCCAGCATTCCATCCCAGGTGGCGTAAACTCTCCCGTACGGGCATTCAAAAGCGTTGGAGGTACCCCGGTATTTATTGAAAAAGCCAAAGGGGCTTACCTGTACGATGTTGACGGGAATCAATATATTGATTTCATCAACTCCTGGGGGCCAATGATCCTGGGGCACGCCTACGAACCGGTTATTAAAGCTATCCGCAATAAGGCTGGCGCATCTACCTCCTTTGGCGCACCTACCGAACTGGAAATTGAAATAGCCGAGCTGATCAAAAGCATGGTTCCTAATGTTGACCTGATCAGAATGGTGAGCAGCGGCACCGAAGCCTGTATGAGCGCTATACGGCTGGCAAGAGGCTATACCGGGAAAAATAAGCTCATCAAATTTGAAGGTTGTTACCACGGTCACGCAGATTGCTTTTTGGTGAAAGCGGGAAGCGGGGTAGCTACCTTTAGTATACAAAAAGTGCCGGGGGTAACACCAGGCGTTGCCGCCGATACCTTAACCTGCGCTTATAATGACATAGCCGCTGTTGAAAAGTTGGTAGCGGAAAACAGGAATGAAATTGCCGCCATTATTATTGAACCCGTGGCTGGTAATATGGGTTGTATTTTGCCGGGTGAAGGATACTTAGAAACGCTCCGGGCAATTTGCAACAGGGAAAACATACTGCTGATCTTTGATGAAGTAATGACCGGGTTCAGGCTGGCCAAGGGAGGTGCACAGGAAAAGCTGAAAGTGAATGCCGATATTATTACCTATGGAAAAATTATCGGCGCCGGTATGCCGGTAGGTGCTTTTGCGGGCAGAAAGGAGATCATGAATCATATAGCGCCGGTAGGAAGTGTATACCAGGCAGGCACCTTAAGCGGCAACCCTTTAGCAATGATTGCGGGATACACACTGCTTCGGGGGTTAAATGCCAACCCGGTAATATATGATGAATTGGAGGTCAAGGGCGCTTATCTTGAAAAAGGCCTGAGTGAGGTATTCAGGGCCAAGCCTTACCCTTTCCGGATCAACCGTTTGGGGAGCATGATCAGCCTGCATTTCAGCAACCACAACATCACAGATTTTACCTCGGCATCGGAAGCAGATATTGAAGTTTTTAATAAGTTTTTTCATCATATGTTGAATTCCGGCGTATATTTGCCACCTTCTGCTTTTGAAACCTGGTTTATAAGTAATGCCATTACCTATCAAGACTTGGACCGTACCATTGATGCGGCGTCCCGTTTTTGATCCATCATATCAATAAAGGTCACCCTGCGTGACCTTTATCATTTTTACTGAAGTAAGCATATCAACTATCATGATAAATTCACCTGCCAAACAAGGCATTATATTAATGAACCTCGGCTCGCCCGATTCAACTGAAGTAAAGGATGTTCGCCGTTACCTGATGGAATTTTTAATGGATGGACGGGTTATTGATTACGCTTACCCGTGGCGGCTGCTGCTGGTAGGCGGTATAATTGTACCTTTTCGCGCTCCAAAATCAGCGGCGGCTTACCGTTCTGTATGGACTGAGGCAGGTTCCCCCCTGATCGTAATTACCCAACAATTGCAGGAAGCGGTGCAGCAACAAATGGAAGCGCCTGTTGAAATTGCCATGCGGTACGGCAACCCATCCGTTGCCACAGCTTATAATAATTTAATGAAGCGGTTGCCGGCGCTTGAAGAAGTGATCGCTGTTCCGCTCTACCCCCATTTCGCCATGTCATCGTACGAAACAGCGGTAGAACATGCGAAAACCATACACAAAAAAGGAAAATATCCTTTTTCCCTTTCCTTTATCAAACCTTTTTACAACGAGCCCAATTATTTACAGGCAATGGAAGAAAGTATCATTCCTTATCTGCAGCATGATTATGATCACATTTTATTCAGCTACCACGGCGTACCGCAGAGACATATACATAAGTCCGACATTACAGGCAACCATTGTTTAAAAACAGAGAACTGTTGCCAGACCGATTCTCCCGCGCATGCTTTTTGCTACAGGCACCAATGCTTTGAAACTACACGCCTGCTTACCCAAAAGCTTAATATCCCCGAAAGCAGGTACAGCATTTCCTTTCAGTCGCGGTTGGGTAAAGGATGGCTGGAACCTTTTACCGATATACGCCTGGCGGAGCTCCCCAAAGAGGGTAAAAAGAAAATAGCAGTGCTTTGTCCGGCCTTTGTAAGTGATTGTTTGGAAACGCTCGAAGAAATAGCAGTGGAAGGAAAGGAAACCTTCTTACATGCGGGCGGTGAATCCTTTACTTTTATTCCCTGTATGAATACCTGTACTGCCTGGGTGGATACCATCGCTTTATGGATGAAAGAATATGCGAATGGTGAACGCAGTATGATCTTTTAAAGCAATTTCATTTCATGAAAGCATTGGTATATAAATCTACAGGAAGCTGGTATGTGGTAAAAACCCGCGACGGGTCGTTGTATAATGCCAGGATAAAAGGCCGGTTTAAAATGGATGGCATTACATCTACCAACCCCGTTACCGTTGGCGATGAAATAGATATAGCAATAGAAGAAGGCGAGGAGCAAAGCGCTGTTATCACGCATATTTATGACCGGCGTAACTATATTAACCGGCAGTCGCCCGCTCATAAATACCATCATCATATTATCGCGGCCAATATTGACCAAACCTTACTGATCTGTACGCTCAGGGATCCGCGCACATCACAGGGATTTATTGACCGGTTTTTGGTTGCTGCTGAAGCCTATCATATACCCGCGGTATTGGTATTCAATAAATCCGACCTGCACCGGGAAAAAGAAATGCGCCAGTTTGAAGAGCGAAAAGCCATGTATGAGGCAATCGGGTATACCGTTATTTTAATGAGTGTGGAAAAGGGTGAAGGGATACAAGATATACAACAAATTTTACAGCATAAAACTTCTTTGATCAGCGGGCATTCGGGCGTGGGAAAGTCTTCATTTATTAACGCGGTAATGCCTGATTTTGCGCTCAAAACACAGGAGGTAAGCGGCTGGAGCGGTAAAGGCCTGCACACTACCACGTTCGCGGAAATGTTTGATCTTCCTTTTGGCGGAAGAATTATTGATACGCCGGGGATCCGTGAATTTGGGCTTGTTGATATTTCAAAACAGGAGCTCTCGCATTATTTCCCCGAAATGCGAAATGTAATATCCGATTGCCAGTTCAATAATTGCCTGCACATTAATGAACCCGGCTGCGCAGTTAAAGCTGCTGTTGAAAGCGGAAAAATCAATGTTGAACGCTATGTGAGCTATTATAATATCCTTGAATCCATCAACGACAAAGAATACAAATAGCTATTGTAAAATGATTATCATGCCTGCTCAAAAAAAATATACGATACTCGTTGGATTATGTATAGTATATATAGTATCCTGTGTAGATGGCGATAAAAAAACTGATGCTACCGACAGTGTTCCCGAAAGCAAAACACAACTTATCCCCTATAGCGTTGTAAATAGTATACCTCACGACACCCTTGCTTTTACCGAAGGATTATGCTGGTATAATGGAAAACTATATGAAAGCACCGGGTCGCCCGATGAATTGCCACAAACAAAAAGTTTTTGGGGCATCATTAATACTGCTAACGGAAAAATAGAGAACAGGCAGGAGCTGGATAGAACCATTTTTTTTGGAGAAGGCATAACCATACTACACGACAGGCTTTTTCAACTTACTTACAAAAACAGGAAGGGATTTGTATATGACCTTCAATCCATGAAAAAAATCGGGGAATTTGGCTTTCATAATGAAGAGGGCTGGGGATTAACCACCGACGGACAATATCTGATCATGAGCGATGGTACCAGCAATATTACTTATATGGATCCCGAAACATATAAGTCCTTCAAAATTTTACCCGTTACCGAAAATGGAAATGCGGTTGATCAGTTAAATGAACTGGAATATATAGATGGCTGGCTGTTCGCCAATGTATATCGTACCAACTATATTGTAAAGATCAATCCCGAAACTGGCGTAATTGCAGGGAAAATGGATCTGTGGCCGCTGGCTAAAATGGCTAAGGATGAATATCCGCGAACGCTGGAAATGAATGGCATTGCATATAATCCTGGTTCAAAAACCATGTATGTAACAGGAAAAATGTGGCCCAGGATTTTTGAAATAAAAATTAATTAGTACCAAAAGCGGCCATTATTTCAAATGAGCTTCCAAAACCCCGGCCAATTCTTTTATCGCTTCATTGTCTTTTGCAACAGCCCGCCTTAGCCGCACAGGTAAAATGGATACGCCATCATAGATATTATAATGGAGGGTAAGCTTATGTCCGTTGTAATTAAAGTCCCAGTAAGAAGTATCGAGGTCATCAATTTTATTGGTAAACTGTACCTGCAGCTTATCGGCAAGTAACCCGGCTACACCATAAAATTTGTCGAAGCCGCAGTTTTCCTCAATTACAGCCTCGGTACAGCCATAATCGTTACGTAGGGTCAGGTTCATAGCTTTATTTTTAGTGGTGAAACTAATTTTTAAAAGACTTTGCCTTAGGCGCCTTTTCCCCGCTCAGAATTCTTTCTGCTCCAACGCTCTTACCATTAGCCGGGCACCCATACTTTGGTGAGCACCCACTTATATACGACACCAACAAAAAGCCGCATGCTGCACAAATGATCAATTTTTTCATAGCATTATGGTTAAATGTAGCTGTTACTTTCCCTTATATTTTTTATTAATAGGAACGATTAAGGATGATTTTTGGTATGCAGGTATACCAAAAGTAGCTGAAACAAAGCTATGTTTCTGTTAGATGCTGTTTAAATGATCCCGGAGATTTTGTATACTGTGCTGTAACATTCTCTTTAGCCACAGCCCTCTGCGTTGCGCAGGGATCACACTCATTATCGCGAATAATTTGTGCCTGTTGCCGGTATTCTTAACATAAAGCATTATAGCTTTTTTTAAGCGCCTGCTCATTTATATCCCCACTGCTTCATGATCGCCAGGTCTTCCTTCATGCATTCCATAGGCGTTTTGCCCTGGTAAGATTCCTGCTCAATGATGAAATGAATGGTGCCGCCTGATTTTCTTCCCAGGTCAATAACTTCCTTTACCGGAACAATGCCTTTGCCTAATACCGTGCTTTCGTACGGTTCCTTTTCGTTGCCTGATTTTATTTCATCTTTTACATGCATGGATTCAAACCTGCCGGGGTATTGTTGCATTACGTCTAAGGCTTTTGCGCCGCCGTTATACAAATTGCCGATATCGAGCTGCTGGGCCACAAGAGCCGGGTCTGTATTTTGAAGAATAATGTCAAATACTTTTACACCGTTCAACTTTTCACTGAATTCAAAATCGTGATTGTGATACCCGAACTTCATTCCCGATTTTTTACATAGCTCGCCGCATTTATTAAATACTTCCATATATTGTTTCAAACCATCGTAAGATTTGCGGTAGTAATCATCTAACCAGGGGCTGATAACAAATTGCTGCCCCACAATGGCCGCGTCTTCAACCGTCATCTTCCACTCATCCGTAAAATCTTTCGCGGTTTCATCCCAGTGTTTTTTGCTCATCACGGTATGTCCGCTGGGCATTTTCAGGCCAAGGTCTCCGAGTAGCTTTTTAAATTCCGAAGCCGCATAACCGTAAAATTTACGATTACCGTAATTGGCATGTTCCACATTTTTGTAACCCATTTCGGCCAATTGTTTCAGGCTGCCCAATGGATCTTTGTTCATATCATCGCGTATGCTGTATAATTGTACGCCTATAAGTTCTTTGGGCCTTTTTGCTGCGAATATTTCATTAGATAATACCGTTGTACCGGCTAATGCCAGCGCGGTTTTTTTCAGGAAATTTCTTCTTGAGGTATACATGGAACAAATCGTTTAAATGATCTAT
>CAYVEI010000027.1:0-22643 GCA_964450515.1 uncultured Terrimonas sp.
AATCCGCCGCACACTTTGTGCCCCTATACCTTCCACCCTATACCTTCCACCTTATACCTTCCACCTTATTACCCTATACCTCACCTCACACCTGATACCTCATACCCTTGCTCAGTTAAACCGGCGGGCATAAAATTCACCATCTGTGATATTGAACTTCGTGGTATATCCTTCGTCATACAATACCCCGGAAAAATCACCTTTAATATAGTCGGCTGTTGCTTCTGTAATTTTTATTATCGCTTTCGTTTCTGTTCCGGGAGGCAGGGCCGGCGCAAACTCTTCCATCCAGGAGAGATAATTCTTCCCGTTCTCATCAATATACACCAGGTTAACAAGCTTGGCCTTTTGCATACCCGATGTGCCGGTAGTATAACTTGTATAACTAAGCCCTGTTTGGGTTTCATTTTCTGTAGCCAGCAATAAAGTCATATTATTTTTAGTGGCTACAAGCGCTTCCTTCAGCCCCGCAAGCGAGGTATTATGCTGTAATGCCGTTGCTTTATCAAAAGTACCTTCTACCTGTCCTTTGTTCGCTACCTGTGTTCCGTTAATTTTAAAACGTATATAATAACCAGACCCAGGATCCCCGGCGCCATTGTCTTTTTTACAGGAATAAGCCATGAGCATAATACCCGGCAACAGCACATACAGGAAAAGTTTGAAAATAAAATGCTGCTTCATATACCCTACTTTAAAATTAAAGAAAGAAGGAAATTTCATTTTGCCACTACCTGAGGCTTAACATAAATTGCCTTTCGAAAGTACCCCGTCTCGTTTATGACACCAATCACCATTTATTATTTGCCTGCTTCCATTTATTATTTGTAACTATCATCCAAATATTATTATCTTTCTGCAAAATGCGCGTTCCGCTTTTATGACCAGGATACTTATTAGCGCCGGCATGCTTATATGCTGCATTGCCGCCAGTGCCCAGCAAAAGGAACTGGATTCCTTACTGCATGTATTAAGCCTTCATCCCCAACCAGACACTACACGTATTGATATACTTAACGAGATCGTATACGTTTATCATACTATTGATCCGGCTAAAGGGCTGCAAACCGCCGATGAGGCCATCGCTTTAGCCCGGCAAGTCAATCATGTTTCCCGCCTTGCTTCTTCTTATGCTAACAAAGGCGTTAACTACTGGGCAAAAGGGGAAGACAGCCTGGCAATGGAAATGTACAGGAAGGCATTGAAAATACATGAAGCCGCAGATAATGCATCAGGCATGGCACGGATGTATAATAATATAGGTCTCCTTTATTTTAACACATCGGATTATTATAACGCCATCACCTATCATCAAAAAGGATTAGATATTTTTGTAGACTTAAAAGACAGTATACGGATTGCCGCTTTGCTAACCAATATAGGTGTAGATTACCAGTATGTTTCCGATTACCCCAAAGCGCTGGATTATTTCTTTAAAGCGCTGATAATATATGAAGCAAAAGGAAATGCCAATAACAGTACCGGTTTTGCCAACACATTATCCAATATTGGCATTATTTACAAGAACCTGGATCAATATGATGAGGCACTGGTTTACCAGCATAGAGCCCTGAAAGCGTATGAGGAAATGCATAACAAACAGGGGATGGCTTCCACTTATGGTAATTTGGGCGTTATATACGACCTGGTTTCCAGCCCTGGCAAAGCCATTGAATTTTACCTGAAAGCTTTACCGCTGAACGAGGTTTCCGGGAACCCGCGTCGCATCGCTTCTGATCTTAGTAACCTGGGCGTGGCATATATGCACCTGTTAGACTATGAAAAAGGTTTTCAATACCTGCTCCGGTCTCAAAAAACATATGAAGCTGCAGGCGACAAGCACAATTTGTCGGGTGTTCTTTTACAAATGGGAGCATTATACCTGAACGCTCCCCTGTCTTTTTTACAGCAGCGCAATATCAGCCCGTCTGCCCGGCACATAACCGCCATGCGGTACCAGAAAGCAGCTTTGCAACTGGCTAAGGAAATAGGAGCGCTGAGCCTGCAAAGCGAAGCACTTAAAAGCCTGAGTGAAATATACGAAGCAAGCCACGAGCCGGATAAGGCGCTGGCAAGCTATAAAGCATACGTGTTGCTCAGGGATAGTGTAGTGAATGATGAAAAGCTGGCCGACATAGCGAACAGGGCCGCAGCTTTTGAATTTGAAAAGAAAGCCGTTCTGCTCGGCGCCGAACACGATAAAGCAATAGCGCTTGCCGGTGCTGAAATTAAACGCCAACGCATTATCCGCAACGCCGTTCTTGGCGGAATAGCAGCTTTATTAGCCGCTGCCTTTGCAGGTTACGTTGCATACAAAAGAAAAAGGGATGCAGCGGAACAAAGAAAAGATATAGAATTTAAAGCGCGGGTAACCGAAACGGAAATGAAAGCGCTGCGCGCGCAGATGAACCCGCATTTTATTTTTAATTCGCTGAACTCGATAGCCGACTATATTGGTAAAAATGATATGCCGGCGGCAGACAGCTACCTTACCAAATTTGCCAAACTGATGCGGCTGATATTAGAAAATTCCGAACAAAAGGAAGTGCCGCTTAGCGATGACCTTAAAGCACTGGAATTGTATATGCAGTTAGAATCCAAACGGCTGAACAATCAATTTGATTATAGCATTAGCATAGCAGAAGATATTGACCCGGATAATACACTTGTGCCACCGCTGCTGCTGCAGCCCTTCGTGGAAAACAGTATATGGCACGGACTTGCTAATAAAAAAGCGGGGGGAAGAATAATGATCAGCATCAGTTCGGCAAATGGAATGTTAAGCTGTGTTGTGGAAGATAACGGCGCAGGAAGAAATCACATTGCTGTCGCAAGCAACCAGAGGGATACCCTCAAAAAATCGCTGGGCATGAAAATAACCAGAGACAGGATTGATATTATTAACCAGTCTAAAAATGCCAATGCAAGCCTTACGCTGCACGACCTTACGGAAGGGCTGAGAGCGGAGCTGAGGCTGCCATTGGAAACTGCGTTTTAAGCGCCACAAAATGTTGATTTTTATGATTCATTTCAAAGAAGCAGGAATAAAAGATATACCCCTGATCAGGGAGCTTACCTACGCTGTTTGGCCGCAAACCTATGCAGAGATATTAACACCGGAGCAAACAGCCTACATGCTGAACATGATGTACAGCGAAGCTTCATTGCAGCATCAGATCAATACACAGCTTCACCGGTTTATTATTGCATTCAGCGATGATAACGCGGTGGGGTTTGCTTCCTGGTCGCCTGCACCCGGTGAAAAAATATACAGGCTGCACAAAATTTATGTATTGCAAAACCAGCAGGGAAAAGGCATAGGAAAAAAACTGATAGCTCATATTATTGCAGCAATCCGGCCAAAAGGCGCTGCCATACTGGAATTAAACGTAAACCGGAATAATAAAGCCAGGGATTTTTATATCCGCCAGGGCTTCAGGGTTGCCCGGGAAGAAGATATTGCCATAGGGAATGGCTATTTTATGAATGATTACGTGATGCAAAAATCAATAAATGTGCAGCAATAACTGTGAGCTACATTTTGTTCCGGAAAATAAACCCATACCCTCTTACAATTTCAGGTCTTTAATAAGTGCGTTCACCTTTTTCTTATAAGCCTTTAATTCTGCCTCCTGCAGGGCAATGAAACTGTTGTCTTCTAATTTTCCCCAAACCTTATCCATTTCTTCTTTGGTATCAAAAACCATCGTGCGAAAGGGATTAGTATAATCTTTCGCTCTTGACTCATAAATGCCTTCTGTTAACCAGGTTTTGGTATGTACCGACTGGAGCAGTATCTGTTTAAAAACTTCCGGGGTAAATGCGGTAGCGGAGAGGTTTAATACTTCCAGCAGCGCAGCAAACGCGTGTTCAAACTTATCCGTATCATAAGCCTGTCCCTGCATCGCATAAAATGCATGCACATCGTCCCAGCTTTTAATTTTGCCCGAACGAACATGCTTCCTGAATTTTTCCACTTCCTGTTCGGGTATCAGTTGTCCGCCCACATTGATCCACTCATTTCTTTTGGGAGAAGCAGGCAGTTGTTTTATAAATGACAAAAAAATTTTAAAACCGTTTTCCAGGAATTGTTTAATAAGTTGTACCGCACCATAGTATATAACCAGTTCCTTAAATATGGTGTACGCCTGCTGTACTTTAATGATAACGGTTTTTCTATCGCTGTTCTCCAATCCTTCGGCCACAATCTCCAGCTCATCAATGATCTTATCTTTTGTTTCTAAAAGCTTTTTACCTGTTTTAATGTATGCCTTATCCGGTAATTGTTTTCCGGGGTCTTTTCTTTCCGAAAAAGACTTTCCCGTGTACAGTGCCAGCAGTTGCAGTGCGTTTAGTAATTCATTAATGGTATCCGGCGCCAGCGCGTCAAACTCAATGCGCTGATCTTTTTCTATACGTGCATCCCGGTCATTATATTTCCATTCATTACGTGCAATGGCATACAGGTTATACATAAACCAGTAAGCCGGCATTACAATCAACTGGTCTTTTGTGAGATCATTGCTGACCAGCGCAAAAGGCAGGGGAATGTTCAGTTCATACGGATAATCGCCTTTGGCAAGAATATTGAAGGAAGCAAATTTTGAATTGTGCTTGAGGCTTACACAGAGCCCTGGCCAAAAACCACGGCCGGCAATGAGCTCGCCATCGGGGCTGCGTGAATTATGATTAGACCCTATGGTAGCTCCTGCAGCCATATTGCTTTGACCCATTACGGTAGCTGCACATAAAAAAGAATTGTTATGGTGTTGCTCATGCGATGGAAAGATCAGTGAATTGAGCACTTCGCAGCAGGAAATAGTGGAGTTGTTACCGAGATACGAATTGATCAGCCGCGCTCCGTATTTTAGCTGGGAATGAGAAGCCATTATGAAACGAATGGCTTTAACGCCGTAAAAGGCTTTACAGCCAAACCCTATAATGCCATTCACCATTTCACAGCCCTCTCCTATTTGCGAGGTTGCTTCGGGAGAAGAATTGACAGTAAGGTTTTTTAATTTATTGGCGCCTTTGATATAAGCATCTGAGCCAATCCATACATCTTTTATAATGCTTGTATTTTTTATAATGGTACGGTCGCCTATTTTACCGTAGTATCCTCTTTGCACATCGTATTCTTTTTGTGTGAACCATTTGAACTTTTCGAGCATTACTTCATCATCCCGGTATTTCGACCATAACCACGCGTCACCCGGTAACATGCGGGTAAACGGGATTACTTTCCTGCCGCCGTTTTCATTACATATTTCGAGCCAGATACGGATATTTTCACTCTCTCCTTCTTTAATAATTCCATTGCCAAATTTGGCCGCGCTGGTGGTAGCCAGCTCATGAATATTTACCAGTATTACTTCGCTGCCAATAATATAGTGAGAAAGATAATTTACATTGTCTACTACCACATTGTCGCCAAAATCGCAACTGATGATGGTACTGTTGTACAGCCCCACAGGCATACGCAGGTTATGGTATTCGAGGTAGTACGCTTCCAGTTTACCAATGCGTACCAATCCGAAAAACTTGCAATTCTTTACCAGCTCGGGGTTAAAAGCGTCAGACACCAGCAGCTTATTCCAGTCGTCGGAGGTATTGCGGTTACGCACCAGCACTTCAATTTCCCAGGCTGTTAAGCCACGGTATTGAATGCCGTTCCTGTTTTGAATATTACGCAGATGGTATTCGTCTTTTCCTTCCGGAAGATATTCGGGAGTAATGAAATTATATCCGAGCGAATCAATAGCTTTTTTGTTGATCTGGTTCATGAGGAAATTTGAGATTTGAAATTTTGAATTTGAGATTGATCCGGGGTATCAGAACTTACTACTTACCACTGTCCACTTACCACTCCTTATTCCACGGTTACGCTCTTGGCCAGGTTCCGCGGCTTGTCTACATCATAGCCCCTGGCAACGCCTATATAGTAGGAAAGCAGTTGCAAAGGAATCGTACTGATGATGGGCGCAATCAGCTCATCGGCTTCGGGTATGGGCAATACATCATCGGCCATGCCTGTAATGGTTTCATCGCCTTCGGTAATTACGGCAATTACCTTTCCTTTACGGGCTTTTATTTCCTGTATATTGCTGATGATCTTTTCGTGGTAGGTATCTTTTGTAGCCACAAACACTACAGGCAGGGATTCATCTACCAGCGCTATAGGGCCATGCTTCATTTCTGCGGCGGGGTATCCTTCGGCATGTATGTACGATATTTCCTTCAGCTTTAAGGCACCTTCCAGTGCTATCGGAAAATTGTAGCCACGGCCCAGGAATAAGGCATCCGATACATCTTTATATTTTAGGGCCACAGCTTTTATATGATCTGCATTTTCAAGCGCATGCTTTACTTTTTCGGGCACTTCATTTAATTCGTTGAGCAGATGTAGATACCGGTCGTGGCTGATGGTATTTCTTTCTTTAGCGATCATGAGCGCCACCATCGTTAGCACGGTGAGTTGCGCCGTAAACGCTTTGGTGCTGGCTACGCCAATTTCCGGGCCTGCATGGGTATAGGCTCCGGCGTGCGATATGCGGGAGATGGATGAACCCACCACATTTACAATACCCAGTATAACAGCGCCCTGTTCTTTAGCGCTTTCAATAGCCACCAGCGTATCTGCGGTTTCACCGCTTTGCGAAATGGCGATGATCATATCTCCCTGATGGATGATGGGATTCCGGTACCTGAATTCGGAAGCGTATTCTACTTCAACCGGGATGCGGCATAATTCTTCAATTACATATTCTGCCACTAAGCCGGCATGCCAGGAGGTGCCGCAGGCGATAATGAGTATACGGTTAGCATTTTTGATCTCTTCCATATTGTTCTGAATGCCCGACATGGTGATGGTTCCCTGCGCTACATCCAGCCTTCCTCTTAAACAATCGTAAATGGTATGAGGCTGCTCAAAAATTTCCTTCAGCATAAAATGATCATACCCGCCCTTTTCTATAGCCGCCAGCTCCAGGTCTAATTTTTGAATGAAAGGTGTTTGCCTTTCGTTGCCGAGGTTTTTTAATATCAGCTCATCCGCTTTAATGATGGCAATTTCGTAATCATTAACATATACTACTTCCTTTGTGTATTCAATAATAGGGGAAGCGTCACTGGCTAAAAAATGCTCCCCTTTTCCTATGCCTATTACCAGCGGGCTGCCTTTTCTTGCAGCAATGAGCGTATCGGGGTTGTCCTCATCTATCAGCACAATTACATAAGCGCCCACTATCCGTTTCAAAGCAATGCGTAATGCTTCTTCCAGGGTGCTGCTGTTGTTTTTTTGTATGTCTTCTATAAAATACAGCAGCACTTCGGTATCTGTATCGCTATGAAAATGATATCCCTTTTTAATCAGCTCCTGCTTAAGCGAAGCATAATTTTCAATAATGCCGTTATGAATCATGGCCAGTTTACCATTAGCGGAGCGATGCGGATGCGCATTCCTGTCGCTGGGTTCGCCGTGGGTGGCCCAACGGGTGTGTCCGATTCCTATTTGTCCTTCAATATCCTGCCCTATGGTTGATTCTTCAAGGTTTACTACTTTGCCTTTCTTTTTATACAATTTCAAACCGTGATTTACCAGTGCAATTCCCGCGCTGTCGTAGCCCCGGTATTCTAATCTTTTTAATCCTTTAATAATAACCGGGTATGCCCGGCGGTGTCCGATGTAAGCAACAATTCCACACATTGTAAATATTTTGTATGCTTTATTTAATTGATAATTACATTATTGAACGCAAACGATTGCGCAATATTATAAAAAAAAGCGCTTCCTGCAGATGATTTTTTGAAAAGGAGCATTCGTTCTGCCGTTAGCAACACCCACCTGTGTCGCTGACGGCTCATACCTGACAGCTACCCAGCAGCCTTCATTTTTTCAATACTTCTTCAAACAATTTATATATGCGTTTATATTCGTCCGTCCAGCTTGAAGGCTCCGCAAAGCCATGCCCCTCTACGGGGTATAATGCTAGCTCCCAGTTGTTTTTACCCAGTTCTATCAAACGCTGATTCAACCTCACCACATCCTGGAAATGCACATTTACGTCTACCACACCATGGCAAATCAGCAAATGATCCTGTAGTCCTTCCGCAAAATATATAGGAGAGCTTTGGCGGTATGCAATGCTGTCTTCCGCAGGAGTATTCAAAATATTGGAAGTATAGCCCTGGTTGTAATGCGCCCAGTCGGTTACGGGGCGTAATGCCGCACCTGCCGCAAATGTGCCGGGGGAAGTAAACAATGCCATAAGGGTGATGAAGCCGCCATAGGAGCCACCGTATATACCAATATGCTTAGGGTTAACACCGCATTGCGCTATCAGATATTTTGCGCCGTCAATATTATCGGTTAAATCCTTTCCGCCCATGTGGCGGTAGATGCCGGTACGCCAGTTGCGGCCATAACCTGCACTTGCCCTGTAATCCATATCCAGCACATAATAGCCGTTATCGGCCAGCAGGTTATGAAACATGTATTCGCGGAAATAGCTGCTCCACCATTTGTGCGCATTTTGCAGGTAACCTGCACCATGTACGAATATTACCGCGGGTTTAGATGGATGCGGGTTAGCCGGACGGTATAATCTTGCCGGCGCCTGCTTTCCGTCGCGGGCTGTAATGCTTACCAGTTCCGGATCACGCCAGGGATAGGTTTTAAATTCATCGCTTTGGGCCTTAAAAGTAACCTGTTCGGTTTTTCCGCCAGGCCTGTTGTCCTGTAAAAATAATTCCCACGGTTTGTTGGTATAGGAATACAGTATGGCTGCCTGTTTTTCGCCGGGCGATAGTATTGCATCATTGGCGCCCGTCATGGTAGTTATGCGCTCTGCCCTGCCACCGGTTACGGGCAAACGATACAATTGCCTTTCGCCGGGATGCACTTGATTAGTGGTGATATAAAAATATTTTTTATCGCCCGATAACAGGCATTTCTGTACTTCGTATTGTCCGGAAGTAAGGGCTTTCTTTTGTCCTGTAACAACATTTACGATGTATACATGCGAATACCCGGTGGCTTCTGATTGAAACCAGAAATCGGCTGGGCTGATCCATCCCGTATTTGTGCTGTTAATACCGGGTCCGCCTATCCATGCTTCATCCCGTTGCCGGTCTAATAAAGATAAAGTACCTGTAGCCGCATCTAATTTCATCAGCCACCTGTCTTTATTATCATGCGCATTTATATCCACCACGGCATAATTATCTTTCGGAGACCACGAGATGCCTGATATGCGCACTGTCCTCGGCTTATGCTTTGTTTCCTTCTTCCATAATTGCGGGTAGTCTTTTGCGTAATCGGGCCAATCCAGTATGCCGGGTATCGAATCCGTTGTAACAGCTATTACCGTATCTTTTTCGCGGTCAAATACAAACAACCTGTTTGAATCCGGGGCAACGCCAACCTTAGCGCGCCCATTAATATCTTTGGTAAAGCCAGTTGCCGTTACATAATCGGGTATAATTGTTTTCTGAACATCATCTGCAGGCTTAGAAAGTACATAAGTAACAAATCTTCCACCGGCACTAACCGTTATACGGGAAATTGTTGTATTGCCGGTATAGATGGGTTTCAGAACTTTTTTTTGCGGCAGTTTTTTTTCGTATGCGGCCCTGGCATCTTTTTTCTCTTCCCGCTCCTTTAATACTTCCATCCATTGCAACTGGTCTTTCTTCAGCCATTCTTCCTGGCTGTTTGATTTTTTATTGCTGTCTGTTGCAGGCAGGGGATTGCCTTTTTGGAAACTGGTTAGCTGCATGATTTCGCCACTGGCTATGTCCCAGGCAAATACATTCTGATCGCACTGGTATATTATTTTGGTATCGTTAAATGAAAATGCCGGATGCGATTCTTTTTGTGTTGTTTGCGTTATGCGTTTTGTTTTGCCAGTTTTGCCGTTCACCATAAAGATGTCGTCGTTTTTGGTATATACATACATTGTTCGTTCGGTATTAAAACGGATATCACGGGCGTATACGATATTTTCTTTTTGATATGCAGGTACTTTTTGTGGTATTGCATTGCTGCCGGTTACATAATATAATGAATCTGCCGGGGCCTTATCCGGGTTCCAGTTAAAATACAGCGTTTTTCCATCGGCGCTCCACAACGGGTCTGAGGGAGAAGTGCCTACCCATTTGGGATCTCTCATCATTTTTTCAACAGTGAGAGGCGCCACCGATTGGGAAAAAACAAAGGAACCGGTTAACAGCGCCAGGAAGGAAATGCTTATTTTTTTCATGCCTACTGTTTTATCTTAAAGCAAAATACCCTGCAGGAAAATATACGCCACGGAAAAATAAATTACCAATCCTGTAACATCTACCAGGGTAGCCACAAAAGGAGCGGATGATGCAGCGGGGTCGGCGCCCAGCTTTTTAAGTAAAAGCGGCAGCATGGAACCGCTGAGCGTTCCCCACAGCACTACGCCAATTAAGGAAAACCCTACGGTAAGCGCTATAAAAAAGGAATGCACACCATATACATCCGGAAAAATATACGACCATAGCTCAACACGCATAAAACCAATTAATCCTAAAATACTACCCAGCATCAGTCCGGATAATATTTCTCTTTTCAATACCCGCAGCCAGTCGGAAATATATACTTCGCCCATGGCCATGGCCTGAATAATTAAGGTAGAGGCCTGTGAACCGCTGTTGCCTCCGCTGGAAATGATAAGCGGCACAAACAGCGCCAGCACAATGGCTTTGGTAATCTCATCTTCAAAATAGCTCATGGCGGTAGCGGTTAACATTTCACCCAAAAAAAGAATGACCAGCCATCCCGCTCTTTTACGGAAGAGCTTAAACAGGGGCATCTCCAGGTAGGGTTCATCCAATGCCTCCGTACCACCTATTTTTTGTATGTTCTCCGTAAATTCTTCGTTGGCAACCCAAAGCACGTCATCAATGGTTACAATACCCAGCAGTATATTATTATCGTCTACAACGGGAAGGGCTACCCTGTTATTCATTTTAAAAATATTATTGGCTTCTTCCTGGTTGTCGTGCACATTCAGCGCAATGAACCGGCGGTCAATAATGTCGGACAGGATGGTATCCGGACTGGCCAGGATGATCTCCCGAATACGGATATCATCTACAAAGGCGCCGTTTTCACTGATCACATAAATAACGTCAATCGTTTCTATGTTTTTGCCTTCGGTTCTGATCTCATGCAATACCTCTTCCACCGTCCAGTCTTCATGCACGGCTATATAATCCGGTATCATTAAACGGCCAACAGATCCTTCAGGATAACCCAGGAGCGCCAGGGTTATTTTTCTTTCTTCGGGGTCAAGCAGCTTAATGAGCTCCCTCACGGCGCCGGTAGGCATTTCTTCAAGAAAGGCGGTACGGTCATCTGCCGGCAGCTCATTCAGCAATTCGGCGGTTTTCAGGGGAGATAATGATTTGATGATCCTTTTTTGTTCGGGTACATCCAATATTTTAAAAGTGCTTGCAGCACGGTGAGGCGAAAGAATGGATATGATCCGGGTTTCATAATCTTCATTATCACTGATCAGTTGGGCCACATCGCTGATGTTCTGGTTATTCAAAAATTCCTGTATGATCAGTTTATCATTGGAAGCTACAGCTTCGTTAAACTGATTCTGCAATGAAACCGCTTCCTGTTCGGGGGCCATAATTTTTATTTTGATGTTGCAAAATTAGAAATAGCTTTGATCATCATCCCATTTCAAGTTAAACTCACCTATTTCTTTGCACGATATGCTTTCTGAGTACCTGTATATAGATAACACCAAAGATAAAGGACGGGGCGTTTTTACCCGCAAAAAAATCGCAGCGGGAACGATTATTGAAATATCGCCTGTAATTGTAATGAACGGCGATGAAAGAAAGCTGCTGGATCAAACCCTCTTACATGATTATATTTTTGTATGGGGGAAAAATAAGGATCAATGCTGCATGGCGCTCGGCTATATCGCGGTATACAATCACGCTTACCAGGCCAACTGCGAGTATTTCATGGAGTATGATGAAGATACCATGTATATTAAAACGGTAAGAACAGTTCAGGCGAATGAGGAATTAACCATCAACTATAACGGCGCCTGGAACAATGAGGAAAAAGTATGGTTTGATGCAGGAGAGTGAATGGTTTTATCGTCTCAGGTTTATCGTTTTCCGTCTCACGATAAGCATATGACCGGCCTCCGGTATGAGGAGATTGCATTGTCGTATGGTATTGGGTGCAACATTATTCATCCGGTTGCTTCCCCGTAATGAAGTTCCAATTTCAAATATCAAATTTCAAATCTTCCAGCTCTCTTACCACCCTGCTTACCGGCAAACCCATTACATTGTAAAAATCGCCGTTAATGCGTGCTATACCCACAACGCCTATCCATTCCTGTATGGCATAAGCGCCGGCTTTATCATAAGGCTTATAGCGGTCGGTATAAAATACAATTTGTTCATGGGTTAATTGGTGAAACCACACTTCCGTAATGTCTGCAAATGTTTTTTCTGCTTTACCGGTAATAATGGCAACGCCGGTAATAACCTGGTGCTTTTTGCCCGACAGCAAATGAAGGATGCGGATGGCATCATCGCGGTCTGCGGGTTTGCCAATGATCTTTTCTTCGCACACCACTATCGTATCTGCCGCCAGAACCGGAACGCGCTGATCGTACCGCTTATATAATTCGCAGTTCAGTACAGCCAGTGCCTTTTGCCTGGCTATATGTATGGCAGCCTGTGTTGCTGTTAAGCCGTCCGGAAAGCTTTCATGGGTTGCTTCCACAATAATATCAAAGTCTGCTTCCGCCCATTCGAGCAATTGTTTTCTTCTTGGTGAGCCGGAAGCAAGCACTATTTTTTTCATGACGGATATAATTTGAAGAAGATCATAGAGAGAATGCCCGCAAGCATAACAAATTTTACGGCGCCGCTCAGGTAATGATAATCGGCGGCAACAGATGCCAGGTACAACTTCCTTGTGATCCACAACAATGGAATAATGATCAGCAGCGTACAATATAAGATGCTCCACCACCAGCCTAAGTACATAGCATAAAACTGAATGGCAAGCAATGCGCCCGTGAGCACCATCAGCCAGGCTCCTGTAAACACTTTTGCCACGGGTACGCCCCAGGCAACGGGCATGGTTTTACATCCATACCTTGCATCGCCTTCCATATCCTCCATATCTTTTATTACTTCGCGTATCAGCGAAATAACAAAAGCAAAGCCTCCGTATAAAAATGCCAGCCGCATAACGCGCCTGTGCGCCTGTTCATCCATGGCCGCCGGCATGGTCCAGCCGGGAATAATATTAACGGGAAAATAATCAGCAAAAAAGAAAACAACCAGCACTACCCATGCGGTAAGTAAAGAAATAATGATATTACCGGAGAGCAGCTTTTTTTTGAAAGTAGTGGAGTATACCCATAACAATAATACGCATAGCACATTGGAGAAACCGATGAGCCAGTTGCGTGTTATAAAAGATATATAAAAACCCATTACTACCCCTGCGGTAGAAAATATCCAGTGCCATATAATGGCCCACCGACGGTGAATATGTTTTTCCACTACTATGCGGCCGGGTTTATTTACCTGGTCTATACTCAGGTCAAAATAATCATTGATCACATAGCCCCCTGCGGCAATGCTCACCGAGGAGGCAACAAGCAAAAGCAGGAGGCTGAACTCATCGGCAAAAAAAACATGGGGGTGTGCGGCAGGATAAAGAATACAAAAATAAAAGAGAAACTGCGTAACCCCAATGAATATAAGGTTGGGATACCTGATCAATCTTAAAAACGCGCCTGCCAGTTTCATGGCGTGAAGATAAACGTTCTTTTTACTTTTTCTCTTGAAAGAAAAAGTAACAAAAAGTTCAAGCACCATAATGCTTTGCGACTGATCTGCCAGATCCTATTTAGGATTTGAATTCAACCCGCCTTTGGCTCAGCATAATACTCCGAAATACTGCCGGACAGTTCAGCATATAATTTGGAGAGGGCCGGGTACGTTTTTAACAGGGATAAATGTTTTGCTATCGTATCCTGGTCGTTCCGTGCAGCCGGGCCGGTTTGCATCAGCCCGGCAGGATACTGCTCCAGCCGGTGAACTGTTTCATACAGCAGCGGCATCAGCAGCGAAAAGCTGATGTTTTCTTTTGTGCAGAAATCCTGGGTAAGCGTATACAGGTAATTAGGAAAATTGTTAACCATAACCGCTCCTGCATGGAGTTTCATTCTTGTAATGTCATCCGCATACGCCACTTTCCCGGAGAGCGAAGCCGCAAAACACCGGATACGCTCCAGGGTGTCCGGCGAGTCTGCATCTATTAAAAAAGGTATTTCCGGAATGGCCAGGCTATTGCTTCGCAGGCTTTGCAAAGGATACAACACGCCATAGCTTTCCGCCACTTTTTTTAGCGCTGATTTACTAACAGCCCCCGCCGTATGTACAACAATACCCTGTTTTATTACCGGCAGCCAGTTGTGCATACCTGCCAGCGCAGCATCGGAAACCGCTACGATATACAGGTCGGCATCGCCGGTAATATCAGAAAAATTACCAAAGGCTGGGGCATGCAATAATACACCTAAGGTTTCGGCATGAGCGGCGTTCCGGCCCGCAACCTGCAGGATATGATGCCCGGACTGTATGATTTTACGTCCTAACACATTGGCCGCGTTACCGGTTCCTATCATTGCAATTTTCATTATTGCAAATTAGCGCTAAACTCTTTTAATTTTGTTGTTTGTTATGGATATTCGCAGATCATGAAGCTTTCGCACAAAATTGCATTTACATACCTGAGGATCCGTTTACAGCTTACCGCGCTTGTTTCACCGCAAAAAGCCGCTCAAAAAGCCTTCACTTTATTTTGTACTCCCCGCCGGAGCGGTCAGCCAGCCCCGTCTGCTATTATAAAACAGGCGGAGCTGATCGCTTTCTATATGAACAACCTGGCCATTCACGGATACCGGTGGAATCATCCTTCACCCCAAAAAATACTGATCGCACATGGTTTTGAATCTGCTGCAGGAAATTTTGACGGCTTTATCCAACCTCTAATAAATAAAGGATATGAAATTGTTGCCTTTGACGCACCCGGCCACGGCAGAAGCGACGGAACGGAAATTACGCTGCCGGTATATGTGCAAACGCTGCATCGCATAGTAAAGGAATATGGGCCTTTCAATACTTATATGGCACATTCCTTTGGCGGGCTGGCTGTTGCACACCTGCTTGAAGCTGTTGCACACGATGAACAAACCAGGGTGGTGCTGATCGCTCCCGCAACAGAAACCACTACGGCTATAAACGGTTTTTTTCATTTATTGCACCTCAACGGAAGGGTAAGAGCAGCATTCAACAGGCTGGCGAAGGAGAAAACAGGTATATCGCCTGAAGAGCTTTCTATACGGCGGGCTGTGCGAAATATAAATGCCCGTATACTATGGCTGCACGATGACCAGGATGATATAACGCCTTACCGGGATGCAGAAAAAGTTAAAAATGACCGGCATTCCAACATTCAATTCATCACTTCCAGCGGGTTGGGACACCGCAAAATATACCGTGATAAGCATACGCTAAACCACATCCTTCACTTTTTATAAATGATGGTTTTTTTTGTTTTTTAATGGTTTACTTTAATATTGCATCAGTTTAAGCAATACCATGGCAAAAAATTTATTGATAGTAGAGTCACCGGCAAAGGCAAAAACCATAGAAAAGATCCTCGGCGAAGATTTTGAGGTAAAAAGTTGCTACGGACATATACGCGACCTGGAGAAGAATGATATGGGCATTGATGTTAACAATCATTTTGAACCCCGATACATTGTTCCGGAGGAGAAAGAGAAAGTAGTGAAAGAGCTGAAGAGCCTGGCAAAAAAAAGTGGTGAAGTATGGCTGGCAACGGATGAGGACCGCGAAGGTGAAGCCATAAGCTGGCATTTATGTGAAGTGCTGGGGCTGGATCCTGCCAAAACCAAGCGCATTGTTTTTCATGAAATAACCAAACCAGCTATCCGGGCCGCCGTTCAGTCGCCGCGTACATTAGATATGAACCTGGTAAATGCCCAGCAGGCACGCCGTATATTAGACCGGATCGTGGGATTTGAGCTGTCGCCGGTGCTGTGGCGAAAAATGAGCATGCGTAATAACCTGAGCGCCGGACGGGTACAAAGTGTGGCAGTACGTTTAATAGCTGAGCGGGAAAGAGAGATCAACGCATTCAAAAGTGTAAGCACTTTCAGGGTAGAAGCTTTATTTGCCGCTAAAGATATCAGCCATAAGCCCGTAACCTTTAAAGCCGAGGGCAGCCGCTATTCCGCAGCCGATGATGCAGTGAGCTTTTTGCAATCCTGCGTTGGAGCCGGGTACACGGTAAGAGATATACAGGTAAAGCCGGGAAAAAAATCGCCTGCCGCTCCTTTTACTACTTCAACGCTGCAGCAGGAAGCTTCGCGTAAATTGGGTTACTCGGTAAGCCGCACCATGTTGCTGGCTCAGAAACTATACGAAAACGGGCATATCAGCTATATGCGTACCGACAGCGTAAATCTTAGTGAAACAGCGGTAAATGATATCTCGGCTAAAATTAAATCGCAGTTTGGGAACGACTACCTGCAGGTGCGTAAATTCAAAAACAAAAATGAATCGGCGCAGGAAGCGCACGAAGCAATCCGCCCTACGGCCATGGAAACGCTTAGCGTTGAAGATACCGATTGCCGTAAGCTGTATGAGCTGATATGGAAACGTACCATGGCAAGCCAAATGGCAGATGCGGAACTGGAAAAAACCATAGCAAAGATCAGTATCTCCACTAATAAAGAAGACCTTACGGCACAGGGTGAAGTGCTGAAGTTTGAAGGGTTTTTAAAAGTATACCGCGAAGACAGGGATGAAGAAGACATGAATGAGGAAGAAACGACGGAAGGTATGCTGCCGCCACTTGAAATAAATCAGCAGTTGGAATTTAAGGAAATGAAGGCTGTTGAGCGGTTTTCAAGACCGGCGCCCCGGTTTACCGAAGCTTCATTGGTAAAAAAATTAGAAGAGCTGGGTATCGGCCGCCCTTCTACCTATGCTCCCACGATCTCTACCATTTTAAAACGCGGGTATGTGGAGAAAAGAGATAAAGAAGGTGTGAAAAGAGATTACCGGATCATGTTGCTGAAAGCAGATAAAATAACTAAGCTTACGGAGCAGGAAACAACGGGAGCGGAAAAGTCCAAACTTTTTCCAACCGACCTCGGGCTTGTGGTTACTGATTTTTTGAAACAGTATTTTGACGATATTATGGATTATGGCTTTACGGCCAGGATTGAGGGAGAATTTGATGAAGTGGCGCAGGGAAAAATGAAGTGGAACAAAATGCTGGAAGATTTTTACACCCCTTTTAAAAAGGATGTGGACAATACCATTGAAACGGCAGAGCGTATTAAAGGCGAAAGAGAGCTGGGAACGGATGCCGTAAGCGGAAAGCCTGTAACTGCCCGTATGGGACGGTATGGCCCCATGGTACAGATCGGCAGCACGGAAGATGAAGAAAAACCGCGGTTTGCCAAATTAAAAACCACCCAAAGCATTGAAACCATATCACTGGAAGAAGCCATGGATCTTTTCCGGCTGCCGCGCAACATTGGCCGGTTTGAAGATACCGATGTAACGGTTAGCATCGGAAAGTTTGGCCCGTATATAGCGCACGATAAAAAGTTCTATTCCTTAAGCAAAGAATTTGATCCCTACAGCATAACGCTTGAGGAAGCCACTCCCATTATTGTTGAAAAAAGAAAAGCGAAGGAAGAAAGAACGATCAAAGTTTTTGAAAAGGAGAAAATACAGGTTTTACGCGGGCCTTACGGGCCTTACCTCAAACAGGGATTGCGTAATTATAAGCTCAGCAAAGAACAGCAGGAAAAGGCGGCGGATATAACCATAGAGGAAGCGCTCCAAACCATAGAAACGCTTAAAGCTAATCCGCCCAAAAAAGCGCCAAGGAGGAAAAAGACATAATATTACCTATTTAAATTTTTATGCCTCGAATTCGAGCGGCCCGCAAGCGGGCTGATTTACGAATACAACTTAAAATAGCCACGAATGCACGAATAAAAGAAACCAAATTCCTATTTGTGCATTCGTGGCATAAAACACTATAGTGTTTCTATCATCCCCAAAAGCAGACAGTCGTTAGAATATTGTAATAAAAACTGCAAAACTGTGGTGCCACGAAACCGGGTGCCTCTCTTTTTATCCCCTGCTGCCGCCATCCGTTTATCCATTTTTTTTATACCATTCGGGTTAATGTAATTACTTTTGATATATGCTTAAAACACTCCAGATATTAGCTGCCAGTTTCCGGTTAGCCTGGCAGGAATTAAGGAACAATAAACTGCGCACTTTCCTTTCTTTATTTGGAGTAACCATTGGCATCTTTTGTATTATTGGCGTTTTAACTACGGTTGACAGCCTGGAAAGAAATATTAAGGATGGCATTAACAGTTTGGGCTCCAACACGATCTATATTGATAAATGGGATTATTCCGGCGGCGGGGATGGCGAATACCCCTGGTGGAAATATGTAAAACGTCCTTCTCCCAAATACGATGAAATGCGTTTCATTCGCGCTAAAACCGATGCCATAGACAATATGGCTTTTACACTCCAGGTTCAGGGACAGAACGTGATACATGAAAAAGACATGATCCAGAATGTTGCTTTGTATGGCGTAACAGAAGAATTTAATGCCATTCAGCCTTTTGAAATTCAATATGGTCGTTATCTCACCTTATCAGATATGGAAAGAGGATCGGCAAACGCTGTAATGGGTTATGAAAATGCCGCTAAGCTTTTCGGTGCTGCTGAAAGGGCGCTGGGTAAAACAATAACTATAAAAAACAAAAGGATAAACGTTGTAGGGATAATTAAAAAGCAGGGCAAAAGCCTGCTGGTAAGTGGCTGGAACTTTGATGATTGTGTTATTTTATCTTACCGTTTCTTCAGAACCATCTTTGAAGAGCGCTACTCCAGCCCTACCATTATGGCGCAGGGAAAACCCAATGTAACTACAGAAGCATTTAAAGATGAGCTCCGGGGAACTTTAAGGGCAGTGCACCGCTTAAGTCCCGGAACAGAAGACGATTTTTCTTTAAACGCGGTAAGTGATTTTAGTGATGCCATTACCAGCCTTTTTGCCAATGTTAAGCTGGGCGGCTGGCTTATAGGGCTGCTGAGCCTTGTGGTAGGCGCTTTTGGTATAGCCAATATTATGTTTGTAACCGTTAGGGAAAGAACGCCTGTAATAGGCTTAAAGAAAGCTATCGGCGCCAAAAGCAGAACAATTTTATCGGAGTTTTTATTGGAGTCGGCCTTTATCTGTTTTGTAGGCGGCGCAATAGGACTGTTACTGGTGTTTTTAATGGCCCAGCTTTTAAGCGGCCCGCTTAATTTTAATGTTTATATATCCTATAATATACTGGCGCTCGCCATAAGCATTTGTATCGCCATCGGGCTCCTGGCCGGAATAATACCGGCTACCATTGCCGCCCGCATGGATCCGGTAGTAGCCATACGGTCTAAATAATCCTTTATATACATTAGCCGCTGTTATTCAACCACCCGGGGGCGGTATAGGCTTTTAGTATACTACGAACACTTTTTTTTCGTTATCAGAACAGGACCATTTTAAAATAACCTTAAAATTATCCTATGATAAAATTTTTATATGTAGTGTCCCTTGGCATTACTTCTTTTCTATTATTTATCTTTTCGAAAGAAAAAGATGATTTTGTGTGTAATAACCAGGTTTCCGGCACCATAGCCCTGATCACGGATTCAACGGGAAGCTACCTGGGCGTAATTACAGAAGAGGATAAAATACTGCATCCCTCCTCTATGAATGAAGATATTATATTGGCCGCCGGACAAAAAGTTACCATTTGCTATAACGTGGATTCTTCAAAATATATGCCGGCAAACGTTTCAGTACCGGTTAATATAAAGTCAGTAAGTTATCACCCCCAATAAACCAGAGGGTTGACTTTTTATGATCGCATTCGTAACTATCCTTAGTTTTTAAGCAACCCTTAAATAGTTGTATAATCCGTTATTTTTGCACATGCAAAAAGCAAGCGGCGGCATTTCCATTCTGGCTATTGAATCATCCTGCGACGAAACTTCAGCAAGCATTTGCGTTGATGGAAGGATACTTTCAAACCTTATCGCTTCACAAAAGATACACGAGCAATATGGCGGTGTAGTACCCGAACTGGCTTCAAGGGCGCATATGCAAAACATAGTGCCGGTTGTAGATGGGGCGATACAAAAAGCAGGGCATGCATTGCAGGCTATTGATGCTGTTGCATTTACCCAATCGCCGGGGTTGATCGGTTCGTTGCTGGTAGGGTCGCAGTTTGCCAAATCACTGGCGCTGTCATTAAACAAACCGCTGATCGCTGTACACCACATGCAGGCGCATGTGCTTTCCAATTTAATTGATGATCCCAAACCTTCCTTTCCTTTTTTATGCTTAACGGTAAGCGGCGGGCATACACAGATCGTTTTGTGCAAATCGCCGCTGCAAATGGAGGTTATCGGCAAAACCATAGATGACGCGGCAGGAGAAGCCTTTGATAAATCGGCCAAATTGTTAGGGCTCCCCTATCCCGGCGGCCCATTGATTGATCAATACGCAAAAGACGGCGATCCCGGAAGGTTTTCGTTTCCTGAGCCGCAGCTACCCGCACTCCATTTTAGCTTCAGCGGCGTTAAAACAGCCATCCTGTATTTTTTGCAAAATGCGGGGAAAAGCTATGTTTTTAAAGAAGCATTTTCAGCTACGGAAGCCGAAAAGAAATCATTTATTGACAATAATCTTGCAGATATCTGCGCTTCCATACAGGCCCGCATTGTTTCCATTTTACTGAATAAGCTTAAAAAAGCAGCTATTATAACAGGGGTTAAAAATATTTGTTTGGCCGGGGGGGTATCTGCCAATAGCGGCTTGCGCAAAGCTTTTAAAGAGATGGGAGAAAAGCAGCAATGGAATACCTTCATTCCTGCATTTGAATATTGCACTGATAATGCCGCCATGATTGCTATTACAGGATATTATAAATACCTGGCAAAAGATTTTGCTGAGCTTTCTGTAACCGCAAATGCAAGGGCGGAATGGTGATGGCGCCAGATATCTTTAAGCGTTCTCGTTGCAACAGCTATTTCTTCCTGAAAAACACCCGCACCGGCACACCTTTAAAATCAAAATTCGCCCTTAGCTGATTTTCTAAGTAATTTTTGTAAGGCTGTTTGATATCATCAGGATAATTACAGAAAAAAGCGAAGCTGGGTACAACAGTAGGCAGTTGTGTTGCATATTTTATTTTTACGGAATTACCTCTCACTACCGGCGCACGGTAAGCAGCCACCGCTTTCAGCATTACTTCATTGAGTTTGGAAGTAGGCACCTTACGCCGGCGGTTTTCATATACCTGCAAAGCGGTTTCAATTACTTTAAAGATCCGGAGCTTATCTTTTACGGAAATGAATAATACCGGCACGTCGGTAAAGGGAGCTAAACGGTTCTTTAATTCTTTTTCATAATCCCTGGCCGTATGTGTTGCTTTCTCCATCAGATCCCATTTATTCACCAGCAATACAATGCCTTTTCCTTTTCGTACGGCTAAAGAAAAAATATTGATATCCTGTGCGGTAATGCCTTTGCCGGCATCTAACAGTAACAGGCATACGTCTGCTTCATCCAGCGCCTTTACAGCCCTTATTACGGAATAAAATTCAAGGTCTTCCTCTACCTTATTCTTTCGTCGTATACCGGCGGTATCAATTAATATAAATTCTTTCTGGAATAAATTATAATGGGTATGTATCGTATCTCTTGTGGTGCCGGCTATATTACTTACGATGGTTCGTTCTTCGCCAACCAGTGCATTCAGCAGCGATGATTTGCCTACATTGGGCTGGCCGATAATGGCAAACTTAGGCAGTGCATCTTTTTCACCCGCTCCGTCATCATCCGTATCCGGGATGAGCTTTACCAGGTCGTCTAACAGCTCTCCTGTACCGCTGCCGCTGATGCTGGAAAGAAAATGAATACGATCAAAGCCCATACTGTAAAACTCCGTGGCATCCAGCATACGCTCGGGATTATCTACTTTGTTTACCACCAGAAATACCGGTTTTTCAGCCTGCCGCAACATATCAGCCATGGCTTCATCCAGCGCGGTAATACCGGTGGCGGCATCGCACATAAATATAACAGCATTGGCTTCATTAATGGCAATGCCTACCTGCTTACGGATCTCCGTTTCAAAAACATCGGCGCTGCCGGGCACAAAGCCGCCCGTATCAATAAGATTAAAGCTTTTCCCGTTCCATTCCGCCACGCCATATTGCCGGTCGCGGGTAACGCCGCTGATGTTATCTACTATAGCCTTGCGTTCCTCAAGCATCCGGTTAAAGAAAGTGCTTTTGCCAACGTTCGGTCTTCCTGTTATAGCTACTGTAAAACTCATACTTTTAATTGGTTTAAGCTGGAGGGGTTAACGCGTATGGTAGAAGGTGCAGGGTGAAAGGTATAGGGTAAATATCTCCTTATATCAATCCCATCTTCCTTATCT
>CAYVEI010000027.1:22743-36096 GCA_964450515.1 uncultured Terrimonas sp.
TCCTTATCTTTATCGCTATAAATCTTAAGGTGAAAGTTATTTCCCATCTCCATACTTACACCTCATTCCTCACACCTTATACCTCATTCCTCACACCTTATACCTCATTCCTCACACCTTATACCCTATACCTCACTACCTTATACCCTATATCAGTACCCGTATTCCTTTAAATGTATATCATTGTCTCTCCATTTGGGACGTACTTTCACAAATAATTCGAGGAACACTTTACTGTCCAGAAACTTTTCTATATCCTGCCGGGCGGTAGTGCCGATTTGCCGGATCATTTTTCCTTTTTCACCCAGCATAATGGCTTTTTGCGATTCGCGGTGAACAATGATCTCAGCCGTTATTTTAATTAAGCTGATCTTTTCTTTAAACTCCCTTACCACTACGGCGGTATGATAGGGAATTTCATCCTGGAAAAGATCAAATATTTTTTCACGTATCATTTCGCCCACAAAAAAACGGGTAGGCAGGTCCGTGAGATCATCTCCATCGTAAAAGGGCTCTCCTTCCGGCAAAAACTCCAGTATGTCATGGAGCAACCCGTCTGTATTAATTTTTTTAAGCGCCGAAACAGCGATCGTTTTTTTACAATATGATTTCGCATTAAAAAAATCAGCAGCCTGCTTTATTTTGTCCTTCGATGCGCGGTCAACTTTATTCAATACCACAAAAGCGGGAACTTTTAAGCGAAGACCTGAAAAAATACTGTCTGCCTCTTCAGGGTTCTCATTTACATCCACTAAAAGCAAGGCGAGGTCTGCATCTTCTAAGCTGCTTTTTACCGAATGCATCATTTTTTCGTGCAACTTGTACCGGGGTTCTATAATGCCCGGTGTATCGGAAAAAATAACCTGGTAGTTTTCGCTGTTTAAAAAACCTTTAATGCGATGGCGGGTGGTTTGTACTTTAGGCGACACAATAGCCAGCTTCTCTCCTATGAGTGCGTTGAGCAAAGTACTTTTGCCGGCATTGGGTTTACCAAAGATATTTACAAATCCAACTTTCATCAGCATAAAAAATTCCTGCAAAGGTAACAGAAACAAAAATTGTTTGGCTGATTAAATACATACACTTACCTTTGCGCCTCCTAATTACTGAGGCAGGTGAATGGAAATGAGATTTTAACAGTATGCAGGAATAGCAGTTCAGAAATTTTATTACCTTAATATCGCGAGGTAGAGCAGCGGTAGCTCGTCGGGCTCATAACCCGAAGGTCGGAAGTTCGATCCTTCCCCTCGCAACAGTTGAAGCGTCACTTAAATAGTGGCGCTTTTTGCGTTTGATAAACTACTCATAAACGATATTGTGGGCAGAGCAGCGGTAGCCCGAAGGGCTCAATCCGCCTTCGGCGGACGGAAGTTCGATGTGCCACGGCGCACAAGTCCTTCCCCCGCAACAATAAACATAGTTTACAGATAAGTACATATATTGTGAAAAATGAAATAGCAGATGTGCAGCATGGAACCTGTATCAAATTATTTTTGATTATAATTTTTAAAAACAACTTTATCGTAACTTTAACAATTTGGCGAAACAAACTTTTGCAATGATGCAGGCCAATGAGTATGATGATGCGGTAAGGGTAGTATCTTATAAAGAAGGGGAATTGTCTTTTTCAGCCCTGTACGAAACGCATTTTCAACGATTGTTTGAATATGGGTGCAGGTTGCATGCCGATCAATACCTCGTGCAGGATTGTATCCAGGATACATTTATTAAGCTGTGGCACAACCGGGATCGCATACCCGAAATTAACAATATAAAAAGCTACCTGTTAATTGCGCTTAAAAATAACATTCTCAATAAGATCGCTTCTGCGCGAAGTAATGCTGAAGTGAAAGAAGATAATTTATTTGAGCTTACTTATTCTATTGAAGAAGAAATTGTTAAAAGAGAAACATCGGCAAAAACACTTACTGAATTATATGCTGCGCTTAACGCGCTTACCAGCCGGCAAAAAGAATGCCTTTACCTGCGTTACTTTGAAGGATTGAGTTATGACGAAATTGCAGCGCTGCTGAATATATCTACCAAAGCCACTTATAAATTAACTGCCAGGGCTTTAGAGTATCTCAAAAACAATCTTTCCGAACCATTATTGCTTTTTTATTTTCTGGGAATAATAAAAAATGGGTAAACCGTGGGGTAATTTTCAAAAGTTGCCTGTCTTGTAAGTACGGTTGTATTTGTACAGGCAGAATAAATTACTCAAAACAAACGATTGTGTTGCCAGATTACCAGAACTACGACGTTAACGACTTTCTTGAAGACGATCATTTTATTCGGTGGAGAACTGCTTCTGACGCGGAAATATCAGACTGGTGGAAGAAATGGATGCTGAGCCATCCTGAAAAAAAGGAGATATTACAAAAAGCCATCAGGCAGTATAACATTCTTATTGGCTTTAAAAGGATCCTTCCCACTGCCGGGCAACACGATAACACATGGCTTGGTATTGAGCGGCACATTGATCTCCCGTCTTCATTTCAGAAAAAAAGCAGGAATTTATACTGGCTTGCTGCAGCCGCTGTAATGACTGCTGTTATTACAGCAGCCATTTTTTTGTTTAACCGTTCAGGTTCCCGGGATATCCTGATCAGTTCCGGTGATAAAAGTAAAACCATCCTCCTGCCCGACAGCAGTCTTATCACTTTAAACAGAAGCTCTGCTTTAAAATATAAATCAAATAACGCCAGGGAAATATGGGTTGACGGAAGCGCTTATTTTGAGGTTAAAAACATCAGCCGGCCCAATCAAAGCATTCCTTTTATTGTACACGCGGGCAAGTTGCAAATTAAAGTTTTAGGAACGGTTTTTACCATTGTAAACACTCCGGAGCAATGCCTGGCTGTACTGAAAGAAGGGAAAATACAGGTTGCTGCTTTTTCTAAAAACAACATTCTTTCACCGGGTGAAAAAATTACCGTTCGCAACAATGAAACGTATATTTCTGCTGTAAATGCCGCATTGTACAATCCCTGGACAGAAGGCAATTTTCACTTTGACAATACGAATATGGATGAGCTGTCAGATATCGTTTCCGTTTTTTATGGACGGCAATTGATAATAAATGATAAACCTAAGCTCAAAACGAAATCAATAAGCGGTATTGTAACCGCCAATGATACCACCACTTTTGTAAAAACCCTTGAAGTGCTTCTGAACGCGCATATTGATCTTGATGAAAAGAAAATGACTATTTATCCGAAATAACCAGTTTACTAACCAAATACTTTAAAATAACAATTGCTTATGACTGCTTTTAGAAATCGGGCATTGCTGCAAATATTAATGGCCGGTATGCTGTATGGTTCCTGTTTGGAATTACAAGCTCAGGTGAGCTATGCTTCTAATACCGGGGTAACCACCCAGGTATCCCGCGATAAAGGAAGATTGATCAGCTTAAAAGAAATGGTAAAAGAGTTGTACAACCTGAAGAAATGGAAGTTTGTCTGGGATGAAAAAACTGCTTCAAACATTCGTATCCAGGCTTCGCTCATTGATGCGGATGAAGCCAATATTATTCCGAATCTCAACAATTTTTTGAAGAGCAAAGGCTTAAAGATCAACCAGATCACTCCCGGTCAGTTTGCCATTATAACCATTGAAAAAAAGACTGTAAAAAAGGAGCAGCAACAGCCGGTACGGGAGGAAATAAAAATCACAGGTACAGTAAGAGACGCTTTAGGAAGTCCGCTTCCGGGTGTTTCTGTGTCGGTAGCAGGCAGCAACAAGGCTACCGCAACCAATGACAAAGGTTTCTTTGAGATTGTTGCCGACAGAGGCGATGTAATTGAATTTACCTATGTGGGTTTTATAACGCAAACGGTTACTATAAAAGACAGGATAGCATTTGATATTGTATTGGAGCCGGTAGCGGGTGGTTTAAATGAAGTGGTTGTGGTTGGGTTTGGCAGGCAAAAAAAGGTTAGCCAGATTGGAGCGCAAACTACGGTTAAGGTAGAAGAGTTAAAGCAGCCGGTTGCCAATTTATCAAACGTACTGGCAGGGCGTTTGGCGGGGCTTGTGGGTGTGCAGCGCAGCGGCGAACCGGGCTATGATAATGCCAACATCTGGATCCGGGGCATCTCTACTTTTACCAACAGCAATCCCCTGGTGCTTATAGATGGCGTTGAGCGGAGCTTTAATAATATTGATCCCGAAGATATTGAGAGCTTCAGCATTTTAAAAGACGCGTCTGCCACCGCAGTGTATGGTGTACGCGGTGCTAATGGTGTAATTCTTATTCAAACTAAAAAAGGAAAATCCGGTGCGCCTAAAGTAAACGTGCAGTATAACCAGGGCTTTACAGCTTTTACCAAAACGCCGGGTTTTGTTGACGGGCCTACCTATATGCAACTGGCAAATGAAGCGTACAAGAACAGTAATCCCAATAGTACCACTCCTTTATATTCAGAAGAACGGATACAAAATACCATTGAAGGTTCAGATCCCGATCTTTACCCCAATACCAACTGGATGAAAGAAATGTTCAACAAAACAGGAGAGAACCGAAGGGCGAATGCGAATGTAACCGGGGGGTCGGAAAATGCAAAATATTATCTTTCTATTGGCTATTACGATGAAAAAGGACTGTTTAAGGTAGACGAGCTGGCTCAATACAATTCATCTATCAGGTATAAGCGCTTCAATTTTACATCTAACCTCAACCTTGATATAACAAAAACCACCACGCTCGATTTTGGCGCCTCGGGGTATATTGCTTCGGGAAATTATCCCGGTACCGGTACAGGCAGCGTATGGAACAATATTTTTTTAATGACGCCTGTAGCCATGCCGCCCATGTATTCAAATGGCTATTCGCCTGTAGCGCGCAGCAGCCTCACCAGTCCGTATGTGTTGCTAACACAAACAGGATACGCTACTGAATACCGGAATCAACTCTGGTCAAACATCCGCCTTACCCAAAACCTGGATTTCTGGTTAAACGGGCTCTCTGCTACCGCCATGTATTCATTTGACGCGTACAACCAGCATAATGTAGGCCGCAGAAAAACGGTAGACGGCTATATTGCAATGGGCAGGGATACCAATGGCGAGCTTGAGTTTGAACAAACCCGGGTAGGAACCAATTATCTTGATTTCAGCAAAGGTTTCGATGGAGACCGCCAGTTTTACACCGAGGCTTCTATTAATTACGCCAATAGTTTTGGGAAGCACGATGCAGGCGCAATGATCTTATACAACCAAACCGATTTTGTAAATGCGCGTGCCGGGGACTTTATCAGTTCCATTCCTTTCAGAAACCAGGGTATTGCAGGAAGGATTACCTACGGATATGATACGCGTTATTTGATGGAAGCCAATTTTGGCTTCAACGGTGCGGAAAATTTTGCTCCCGACAGGCGCTATGGGTTTTTTCCTTCATTTGGTTTAGGCTGGGTGGTGAGTAATGAAAAGTTTTTTGATCCGTTGAGCGGGGTCATTAATTTTTTGAAACTGAGGGGCTCTTACGGTATTGTGGGCAATAATAAAATAAGCGATTCTTATCGTTTCGGATATATTGCACAGGTTGGCGGCGGCAGCGGAGGATATGAATTTGGAAGAAATAACGGCATTTGGTTTAATGGAAGGGACATTTCGGAATATGCTGTTGATGTAAGCTGGGAGCAGGCAGCAAAAAGCAATATAGGGCTTGAGTTAAAAACATTGAATAACGACCTTTCCGTAACTGTTGATTATTTCCAGGAAAACAGAACAGGTATTTTTTTGCGAAGATCGAATGTGCCCCTGTATATAGGTTTAAGCAGCAATCCTTATGGTAATCTTGGGGTAGTACACAACCGGGGAGTAGATGGTACTATTGAATATGCTACTGCTATCGGGAAAAACTGGAACATTAGCGCGAGGACCAATTTTACCTGGAACCGGGCCATTGTTATAGATAATGCCGAAGCGGCCTGGCCCTATCCCTGGCAACAACGGATAGGCAGAAAACTGAACCAGCGTTTTGGGTTAGTGGCATTAGGATTATTTGAAGATGAAAAAGAAATTGAAAACAGTCCCTATCAAACAGGAATTGTAAAACCCGGTGATATTAAGTTTAAAGATCTGAATGGCGATGGTAAGATTGATTCTTACGATGAAGCGCCTATAGGATATGGCTCTGTGCCTGAACTGGTATATGGTTTTGGTATTAATGTAGGCTGGAAAGGCTTTGCCTTTGGCGCCTTTTTAAAGGGCGTGGGTAATGTGGATGTAAGTTTGAATGGTGAAGGATTTCAACCCTTTCAACTTGCCGGCGACAGAGGTAACCTGCTCACCGAAGTGCTTGACCGGTGGACTCCTGATAATCCAAGCCAGCATGTTACCTATCCCCGCTTAACCTATCCGTCTAACGAAAACATGAACTATAACAACAGTTCCTGGTGGACGAAGAATGGCTCCTTTCTCAGGCTTCAAACCCTTGAGGCCAGTTATAATTTTCCCAAAGCAAGGTGGTTCAACAAAGGGGGACTCTCGGGTGTAAGATTGTACTTTATCGGGTACAATGTGGCCACTTTCAGCAAGTTTAAAATGTGGGATGTGGAAATGGGAGATGGTAAAGGTGCACAATATCCTTTATTGAAATCCTTCAATCTGGGAGTAGAGCTGAGATTTAAATAAGTAAGCCAGACAGTATTAATGAATTTTAAAAAAACATTATGAAGTTCGTAAATATATCAATAGGTTTCGCGGCAATTGGTTTCATGATATTGGTATCCGGCTGCAAAAAGTTTCTTGACCAGGTTCCGGATGACCGCATTACCATAGAAGAAGTATTTCAAAAAAAGCAGGCAACGGAAGAATATCTTGCCAATATTTACAACCATATCCGTGAGCAGGGCAACCAATGGACGGGAAATCCTTTCAGCGGTAATACGGATGAATTAGATGTTACCTGGGCTAAGTATGCAACCTATCAGCTTAATATAGGTAGCTGGAATCCTACCAGTTTACCATTTGATATATGGGGCGACCAGTACAGGGGTATTCGTTCCGCTACTTATTTTATCAATCACATTGATGGAAATGAGGAAATACTCAGACTAAGCGGGCAGCAGCGCATTGACCAGTATAAGGCAGAAGCAAGATTTGTGAGGGCATATTGTTATTTTGCTTTGCTGCGCCAATATGGTCCCGTGGTTATTTTAAACAACGAGGAAGCTGCTCCGGACGCCACTACGGAAGATCTTCAGGCTCCAAGAAGCAGCTACGATGAATGTGTTGACTATATAGCGGGGCAATTGGATTCCGCCGCTGCAATATTGCCATCAACACCCGCAGAAGACAGAGATTACGGAAGAGCAACAAAGGGAGCCGCGCTGGCTTTAAAAGCACGGGTTTTATTGTATGCGGCAAGTCCTGCATATAACGGTAACGCAGATTTTGCCAACTTTAAAAACCAGGACGGGAAGCAACTGATCAGTACTGCATACGACGGGGAAAAGTGGAAAAGGGCCGCAGACGCCAATAAGGCAGTTATTGATTTAAATTTTTATAGTTTATATAAACATGCTTCCGGAGATCCGGTAGAGTCGTACCGGGGTATTTTGCTCGATGCGTATAATAACGAAAATATATTTTCAAGACGCAGCAACAATTTAACAGACTGGGATATACACAGCATGCCGCGTGCAGCCGGAGGCTGGTGTGGTATGGGCGCAACACAGGAAATGGTAGACGCTTATTTTATGAAAGACGGCTTACCCATTTCCATCTCTCCGCAATACAGCGAAACAGGTTTCACAGATGGCATCTATAATATGTATATAAACAGGGAGCCCCGGTTTTATGCCTCCATTAATTTTCATAATCGTGTAATACAGGGTGGTAACATTATCAATCCGCGACCATTAAATTTTTTAAATGGCGGAACAGATGGTAAATATGAAGGAACAGAAGATTACACGAGAACCGGCTATCTCGTTTGGAAAAATGTTAGCCCCAATACTAACAGAATAACCGGTCAGGGGTATAACCGTCCTAATGTACTGATCCGCCTCGGTGAAATTTACCTGAACTATGCAGAAGCTTTAAACGAATACGACTATAATGCTAACCAAACAGAGATCCTCAAATATGTTAATCTTATTCGCGAAAGAGCAGGCATCCCCCAATATGGTACTGGCGCCGATGCCTTACCTGTACCTGCTACTCAGGCGGAAATGAGGGAAAATATCCACCAGGAACGCAGAGTAGAGCTAGCCTACGAATCGCATCGCTGGTTTGATATCCGGCGCTGGAAAATTGCCAGGGAAGTAATGAAACCGGTGCATGGTATGGACTGTAATGCAAAAGATGAAGCCGGTTTCTTTGCGCGTACCGAAGTTACACCGCGGCAATGGAGAGATGCCTATCAGTTTTATCCTATACCTCAGTACGAGATAGACAGGGGAAGACTGCTGATACAAAACCCCGGATGGTAATATCCCGGAAAATAACCAACAAAATTAAACATTATGAGTAGTGGTAAAAAAAACACATGGAGTATAAGCATAGTTTTCGCATTCCTTCTAACCGGCTGTCTTAAAGATAATACCAACCTGCCGGAGCAAAATGAAGCAGATTATTACCAGGTATATATGCCATTGGCTGTACAAAATCCTAATGAAGTTGTTTTAAAATTTGGCGCCGAAGAGCAGTCATTTATATATGGGGCAAACTATGGAGGCTTTAATTATCCCGGTAAAGATATACCGGTTGAATTTTCAGTTCAGTCATCGCAGGTTGATTCGTTTAACCTGCAAAACGGAACACAGTATGAACTATTGCCAAACGGGGCATATACGCTTTCCGAAGCCACTGCTGTTATCCCTGCCGGTGAACTGGCCACAAAACCATTAACAATAAAAGTGGTACCGGAAGGAAGTATGGATCTGTTCAAAACTTATTTATTGCCGGTAAGCCTGTCTTTAAAAGGAAGCGATTTTACAATAAACGAAAGCCTTAAAACCACCTATTATCTTATAACGGCATCATTGTCATTTTCAGATTTTGAAGATTATAACAGGAACAACTGGCAGGTAACAGAAGTATCGTCGGAAGAGCCTGCTGAAGGGGCAACCAACGGCGGGATCGGCGCCAGCGCCATAGATGGCATAAGCACCACTTTCTGGCATACGGCCTGGGCAAATTCATCACCCGGGCCTCCTCATCACCTGATCGTAGACATGGGCGAGGTAAAAACGATACACGGACTTAGTTTTTTAGGCCGGCAGAGCGGTAACCCCGGGAAACCGGAAACCGTAACCGTTGAAACGAGCATGAACGGTACAGATTGGGAAGTTGCTGAAATACTCACCTTACAAAATACCAATAACCTGCAAAAATATTTCCTGCGATCGGGTTTCAAAGAAGCAAGGTATTTTAAAATTGTTGTTACAACTATGTTTGGGGGCGCAAACTATACCCATCTTGCTGAACTGGGTGCGTTTTAAGCATACGGTATACCTACCTGTAATTAAAGAAGCTGTATAAAAAGTAATATTTTGCCTCGACCCTGCCTGTTCGGCAGGGTCGTTAAGGCATGAAGAAAACAAAACGGGAAGATCAGGGTTTTGTGTTTTGGCCACATCTTCTGTATTGGCTCTTTTAATACCGCCGCTTTGTTTCAGGAGCCTTTATACCAAAAGCCAGCCCCGCTTTACGGCGCCATTACCATAACGCTTTTTTGTTTGTAAAATCCCTCCTTCACCATTGCCTTTTTGCAGTTTGCCGTTTTGCAAGTAATTTCGCAGATCAATTCAGGTACCGAAAGGGTGACCCCATTTTTTGCCTGGATCCATTCTTTACCAAACACATAATTCTGTTATGGCATACGATGTAATTGTTTTAGGCAGCGGCCCCGGCGGATACCCGGCAGCGATCAGGGCTTCACAGTTAGGATTTAAGGTAGCGATCATTGAAAAAGAAAGCCTGGGCGGTATTTGCCTCAACTGGGGTTGTATCCCTACCAAGGCGCTGCTGAAAAGCGCACAGGTATATGAATCCATGAAGCACAGTAAAGATTACGGGCTCGAAGCTACAGATGTTAAACATAATTTTGAAGCTGTTATTAAACGCAGCCGGGGCGTGGCCGATAAAATGAGCAAGGGTGTGCAGTTTTTAATGCGCAAGAATAAGATAGATGTGATCATGGGATATGGGAAAGTAAAAGCAAAAGGACAAATAGAAGTGAAAGCAGCGGATGGAAAAACGCAGGTAGTAGAAGGCAAATACATCGTTATAGCTACAGGAGCACGTTCGCGCGCCTTACCCAGCCTGCCCATAGATGGCAAAAAAATAATTGGCTACCGCGAAGCCATGTCACTATCGCAACAACCCAAAAGCATGATCGTTGTGGGCAGCGGCGCCATTGGTGTGGAGTTCGCTTACTTTTATAATTCGCTTGGCACCAAAGTAACCATTGTTGAGTTTTTGCCCAGGGTAGTGCCCGTAGAAGATGAAGAGATTTCCAAAGAGCTTGAAAAGCAATTTAAAAAGCAGGGTATAGAAGTTTATACCAGCAGTGAAGTAACCAGTGCCGATACGGGCGGCAGCGGTGTAAAAGCCAAAGTAAAAACGGGCAATGGTGAAATAACCCTGGAAGCGGATATAATATTGAGCGCAGCAGGAATTGTAGCCAACATTGAAGATATCGGGCTTGAACAACTGGGCATTAAAACAGAGAAGGGCAAAATAGTGGTAGATAAATACCAGCAAACCAATGTACCCGGCATTTATGCTATTGGCGATTGCAGTCCCGGCCAGGCACTGGCGCATGTTGCCGGTAAAGAGGGGATTGTAGCTGCCGAGCACATGGGGTATAATGAAAAGAAATACCCGCACCTGCCCGATACATTAGATTATAACAATATTCCCGGTTGCACCTATTGCACGCCTGAAATAGCATCCATTGGTTATACCGAAAAAGCGGCAAAAGATGCCGGTTATGAGCTTAAGATAGGAAAGTTTCCATTTATAGCCTCCGGCAAAGCAAGCGCTGCCGGCGCCACGGATGGTTTTGTTAAGGTAATTTATGATGCCAAATACGGTGAATTTCTGGGCGCACATATGATCGGCTACAATGTAACAGAACTGATCGCCGAAGTATCCGTTGCACGCAAATTAGAAACCACTTATCATGAAATACTGAATGCTTCCCATCCGCATCCAACCATGAGCGAAGGGGTTAAAGAGGCAACTGCCGCCGCTTACGGAGAAGCGATAGATATATAAATGAGGGGAAGTGGCGAGTAGTAAGTGGTAAGAGTGTAAGAAGTAAGAGTGTAAGAGGTAAGAGTGTAAGAGGTAAGAGTGTAAGAAAGATGCGGTCGGTACCCGACATAAGGAGGGTCAGACCGCATTTTTGCGTTGTTCCCGTTCAGGGGGTGAATGGTGAAGGGTGAATGGTGAATTTATCGTTTCACGGGGTGAGAGGAGGTGAAGGGCTTATCGTTTCACGTTTATCGTTTCACGAAGCGAGACGTGAGAGGTGAAAGGTGAGACGTGAAACCACTATTCACTATTCACTACTGACTATTCACTATTCACTTCTCCACAAAATGCAAACCGGTTTCGTCACATCAAACTCCGTTTTCATCACATTTTACTAATAGCATAACATATCTGCTTTACTATTGCATAAACTTACCGGTTTATGCAAATAAAAAAATTAGAGCCCTGGGGAGCAGTAACCATTCTCCTCCTTTATATGTTTGTAAAAGCGTTTGAAAGCGTTAGCCTTTCCTCCGGCGCTTTACTGCGTAAGTACGGACAGGAAGCGATCCGCTATCACCTTGCTTTTGATTATTACAAGTATTACCTCATTCCGCAGCTTACGATCGTAGTAGTGGTTGCAGTTGTTCTTTTTGTACTGCATTTCAAAATGCTTCCCCGTCAAATAGAGAAAAATAACTATCCGGCTGTTGCCGCTTCCCTTTTGATATCATTTTTGGTAGTATTCCTGGCAGCATTGATCTGCAATACCTGGCTCCGTTACGCCTTCTATGCCATATATGATACAAAAAGGGGAGCCGATATGCAGATAATGAAAGAATCATTCGGACAAACCCTCCTTATTTTTCTGTTGTTTGCTGCCTATTACCTGTGCAAAATGCTGGCAGTATGGTTGCATAAGGAAGCATTAAAAGACAAGCCGGCATATAAAAAAATATTTACTGAAGTTATGGTAACAGGCTGGTTGTGGATAATGCTGCTCAGCCTTACTTTAATTTTCAGGGAATATATTTTTCAATGGGTTCCTGCATTTGTTCTCGTGCTTCTCCCCTTTTTTATTGCGCTTTTCTTTTTATGGGTTTATTTTTTTTTACCGCGGTTTGCGGTACATGCCAAAAAAAGAAAATTATTCCTTCCTTCTTTGCTTATTATTATTGTTGTTGGCATTCCATTGTTTGTACTGTTTGTTCAACTTTCCGGTGCAGCCAGAAATGAGGGCGTATTTTTTTCCGTTGTCTTTTTTATTGTAGGCCTGCTATGGATTACCTGGTTGCTGGCACGCTCCTATTTTGACCAGCAAAGAGAAAAATTAAAGGAAATACAGTTCCTTAAAAAAACCGTTTCCCAAAAAAGCGCCGATATAGATTTTTTGCGCTCCCAGATCAACCCTCATTTTTTATTCAACGCGCTCAACACCATTTATGGTACCGCCCTGCAGGAAAATGCCGACCGCACGGCGGAAGGCGTACAGAAGCTGGGAGACATGATGCGGTTTATGCTCCAGGAAAACCAGGAAGAAAAAATACCGTTGGACAAGGAGATCAATTATTTAACAAATTATATTGACCTGCAGCGGCTCCGCACGTTAACATCGCCGGATATCGCTATAGACCTGACTATAAAGGATAAAGATTGCCGGCATTACATCGCTCCCATGCTGCTCATTCCTTTTGTAGAAAACGCTTTTAAGCACGGTATCAGCCTCAAAGAAAAATCATGGATAAAAATTAACATATCGTGTGATACTGAAAATCTTTATTTCGATGTTTATAACAGCGTTCATCTTCCAAAAGAAGATGACCCCGAAAAGAACCGTTCCGGCATAGGACTGGAAAATGTAAAGCAGCGTTTATCACTTTTATACCCCCATCAGCATGAACTACATATCAGATCAACAAACACCGAATTCTTCATCCACCTCACCATCCGGTTATAACGCCGAAGTATCTTCATGGGATAAAGTATTGTGGTGGATGGCCGCCGCCGATGCACGGCTGATGAAGGATTGCGGGCCAGACCGGTTCCGGTATACCGTGATAGGCTATACGGTAATGGCTACCTGGATATTTGCCACTTTGGCCTGGGGCTATTTCTTTTCCACTTTATTTGATGATATCCTCC
>CAYVEI010000028.1:0-35896 GCA_964450515.1 uncultured Terrimonas sp.
ATGCGTTTAAAAGACTGGTTTCATAAGCGGCTTCGTTACAGGCTGAATATTTTTCTTTTATCTCAAGCAATACCTGCTCAACTTCCTGCTGTGTTTTTACCGTTACCAGTTGCATGCGAAAATCCCTGATATGGGGTAATCCTCTCAGGTAATTAGCATAATGCCTTCTCATTTCTAATATGCCCAGCACGGGCCCTTTCCATTCTACCGATTTACGGAGATGGGTGCGGCATATTGCTATCCGCTCTTCTATGGAAGGCGGCGCCAATAATGAACCGGTAGCTATATAATGCCTTATTTCCCTGAATATCCACGGATACCCAATGGCAGCGCGGCCGATCATAATGCCGTCTACGCCATACCTTTCCTTATATTCCACCGCTTTGGGAGGGCTGTCAATATCGCCGTTGCCAAATATGGGAATATGAATGCGGGGATTGTTTTTTACAGCAGCGATCAGGCGCCAGTCGGCCTCGCCTTTGTACAGTTGCGCCCTGGTGCGGCCGTGAATGGTAAGCGCCTGCACGCCTACGTCCTGCAAACGTTCCGCTACTTCTTCTATGTTCCTGGAATGGTCGTCCCAGCCCAGGCGGGTTTTAACCGTTACCGGTAGTGCTGTGGAGCGCACCACCGCTTCGGTTAGCCGAACCATTAAGCTAACATCTTTCAATACCGCTGCCCCGGCGCCTTTGCAAACCACTTTCTTTACGGGGCATCCAAAATTAATATCTACAAGGTCGGGCTGCACGGCATCAATTATTCTGGCGCTCAGCGATAAAGCTTCTTCATCGCCCCCAAACATCTGGATACCAAACGGCCGCTCAAATTCGGAAAAGTCTAATTTTTGTTTACTTTTAATAGCATCCCGGATCAGGCCTTCGCTGCTTATAAATTCACTGTACATAAGATCGACGCCGTTTTGCTTGCATACATAACGGAACGGCGGATCGCTCACATCTTCCATGGGAGCAAGAAGAAGCGGAAAATCAGGGAGTTGTATGGAACCAATTGTTACCGGCATTGCATGAACTGTCTTATCTTGCATTTATGGAATGAACCCGGCACATGCTGAAAATCCCTTCGAAATATAATGGGTTGATATTCAATGCACACGGGATGAGTTTCCTTCTAATGCAAGCAGCAAATGTACACACTAATTATAACATAATGTACGACGCACATTCAAAAGGGGTATCTTACGTCAATGCTTTTTTAATCCTGATTGGATTATGGATAGTAGGTTTTATAGCCGGTGGAGTGCTGAGTATTCCCATATGGATGATGATGACTGGTAAAGGAGTAATGAGCATGCCCGAAGAATTATTAAAGCCCGAAAACGTTAATGCCGTTCGGGTTATACAGGTGGTATCTACCTGCGTAACCTTTTTTTTACCGGCCTGGTTTACCGCTCTTATTATTAACCGCCGTCCCGCTAAGTTATTAGGATTTACCATGCGGTTTAATTACCGCCAACTGCTTTTAGCGCTGGGTATTATGTTTGGCGCGGCTATTACGGCTGCCAGCCTTGCAACGCTTAATGAGCTGATACCCATACCTAAAAATGCGGCGGATTATTTTAAAAAATTAGAAGAAAATTATAGCGCACAGGTAGAAGTGATCACCAATATCAGAACATTTGGCGATTATGCCATTTCTATGGTTATGATCGCTTTATTACCGGCTTTGTTTGAAGAAACTTTTTTTCGCGGGGGGATGCAAAACCTGCTTACCCGTTTTTCCCATAAGCCATGGATGGCAATACTGGTAACCAGTCTTATATTCAGCGCCATCCATCTTTCCTACTATGGCTTTTTGGCCAGGGTATGCCTTGGGGTTGTATTAGGACTGATCTATTACTACTCCCGGAGCCTCTGGCTGAGTATAGCGGCGCATTTTTTTAACAATGCCATTGCGGTTACCCAAATGTATGTATTGGTGAGGCAGGGTAAGCCGGTAAAGGAAGCGATGAACGAAACCTACCCGGTGTGGTGGGGCATTATCGGCGCTATCGTGTTGTATGCATTGTTCATCCTGTTTAAAAAGCGTTCGGCGCAGGCAATACAAAAATATACGGCGCCGGAAGACAGGGCCCTGGAGGAAAAGTGGATTGCTTAAATAAATGTGGAGATGTGGAAATGTGAGAATGTGGAAGCAGGGAGATGTAGAAGTAAAATTTGTCTTGCATTGCGCCTTTGCTTCGCTGCGTGCTTTGCGTGAAACAATGGAAATGTGGGAATTTGAAAATTTGAAAATTTGAAAATGTGGCAATGAACTGGCAGGTATTTAAAACCAGGGCGCTTACGGCATTGGTGTTTGTGGCGGTAATGCTGGGCGGGCTGCTTTGGAATGAATGGAGCTTCTTTATTTTATTTTCGGTTATACATTGGGGTTGCTGGATCGAATACCGGCGATTGATTAAACGTATTGATCCGTCGTACAGGCAGGTATCTTCCTTTCATGCATATGGGGTAATGCTGGCGGGATGGTCGCTGATGCTGTATTGCGCTGGCGATAGTTACCGGATTGGGAACATTACGCTGCACGCTATGGGCCTGGTGGCAGGATTGATTTTTGCTTTTGCCCTTCCCCTTGTTGAGATCCTTTTTGCGAAGCGTTCCAATCTGAAGCATATCAGTTATTCCGCGATGGGGTTATTGTATATTTCCTTAAGCTGGTCGCTGATGATCAGTATAAGATCAATAGAAGGAATATGGACGGCGGGAAATGGAAGACAGTTTGAAACAGGTTGGATTTTACCGCTTGTTATTATTTTTTCCATCTGGATCAATGATACCATGGCATATATCACAGGGTCGCTGATAGGAAGAACGCCGTTTTCAAAAGTATCACCCAAAAAAACAATTGAAGGCACCATTGGCGGCGCCGTTTTATGTGTTGCGGTAATGGGTATATTGGCCTATTACATACAATTACCTGTTATGCATGTGTGCATCATTGCGGCTATAGCTGCCATGGTGGGTACGGCGGGTGATTTGCTGGAAAGCAAGCTCAAGCGGATGGCCGATGTAAAAGACAGCGGGCATATTATGCCGGGGCATGGCGGTTTTTTAGACCGGTTCGATTCCCTGCTGTTAGCTACGCCTGTGGTATGGTTGTATGTGATGGCTGCAGTGAAATGAATAGCTGCAAAATTTTGACGCTCTTTCGTCATTGCCTACTTTTGCAGGTCAAGCTGTATACATGACGGTACATAAAGAAGGATATCAAACCATCGCGCTTTGCGGATTATTTTTTGTGATCATCAATATTGTGCTGTTTTATTTTTTGCCTTACAGTGTAAGCTGGCTGGCCTGGATCATTTTTATACTATCCTTTTCTTTTTTTCTCTTTATTATTTCTTTTTTCCGGGTGCCCAAACGTGTTCTTACGATTGACGAAACTAAAATTGTTGCCCCTGCCGATGGTAAAGTGGTAGTAATAGAAGAAACAGTAGATGAAGAATATTTTAAGGATAAACGGCTGCAAATATCCATTTTCATGAGTCCTGCCAATGTGCACCAAAACCTTAACCCGGTAAGCGGCGAAGTACTGTACAGTCAATATCATAAAGGGAAATACCTGGTGGCATGGGATCCAAAATCATCTACGCATAATGAGAGGCATACGGTTGTAATACAAAACGGCAATGCACCCGTACTGGTTAAGCAAATTGCCGGTGCAGTGGCCCGCCGTATTGTGAACTATCTTAAGCCCGGGCAAAAAGTACAACAGGGCGCTGAAATGGGGTTTATTAAATTCGGCAGCCGTGTAGATGTGCTTTTACCACCTGCAGCAAAAATTCATGTGCAGTTGAACCAGGTGGTTAAAGGCGGTATAACGGTGCTGGCAAGCTGGTGAAGAAATGTGAAAATGTGGAAATGTGAAAATGGGAAATCTGCAAAAAAACCATGAGGTTTGCAGTATGTGAATTGCGGGGCCGAAAAGCCTCATATATCTATGTGGGAAAAAGATACGGCGGCCGGTAGGCAACGAAGGAGCGTTGGACCGCATAAAATTCCTAAAATATATTTTCAAGCTCTTTCAATGCATACACGGTATAGGTGGGTTGTACAGGTGGTGCAATATGCTTATGATTGATATACACCTGGTCAATGCCCGCGTTTTTGGCGCCCACTATATCCGCTTCAATATCATCGCCCAGCATAATGCTTTCTTTTGACGTGGCGCGTGTTTTGCGCAGCGCATACTCAAAAATTTGTTTGTGCGGTTTCAGGCTGTTACTTCCTTCAGATGTAATAACTTCTTCAAAAAAACCGGTAAGCCCGGAGTGCTTCAGCTTGCTGTGCTGTACGGTTTCAAAGCCATTGGTTATAAGATGTAACGCATAACCTTTGCCACGCAGGTATTCCAGCACGTTTATAGCATGGGGAAATAATAAAGTACGTGTAGGCAACCTGTCTAAAAAAAAGGAATCCATACTTCGCGCCAGCTTTTCATCGCCTATTTTAAAATCCAGCAGGGTATTCCACATGCGTTTCCATCTCAGGTCATCCCGTTTTATAAACCCTTTGCGGTAACGCTCCCATAACCGGGTGTTATGATAAATATATCTTTCGTAAAAAGCGTCAAAGCTATCCACGCCGCGTGTGGTAAGGTTCAATGCAAGATGGAGCTCCTGCAGCGTTTGCTTTGCATTCGATTCAAAATCCCATAAGGTATGATCCAGGTCAAAAAAAAGATGCTTGTACGTCATGATAAAACAAAGCTGCAAAAATACGGCGTTTAACAGAAGTATGTAGATTTGATGATTACCGGAAACCTTCCGGGCCTCATAAATTTGCAAATGCAACGGTATTGTATCATTATAAAATGAATTATGAATATTATCATTACAGGCGCTTCCCGTGGATTTGGGAAGGCAATTGCTGAACAATTTGCAGCCAACGGGTATAACCTGTATATCACTTCGCGTAATGAAGTGCGGCTGTATAAAGCAATGGAAGTGCTTACTACCCGCTTCCCGGAAGTTAGCATTAAAGCAAAGCCTTTCGATCTGAGCCAAAAGACAGAGGTAAAAGATTTTGCCAACTGGCTTTTGGGAATGCATATATCTATTGATATTCTCGTTAATAATGCGGGGTCTTTTGAACCCGGCAGCGTGTATAACGAACCCGAAGGCACAATGGAAAATATGATGGCGGTTAATTTTTTTAGCGCCTATCATCTCACCCGTGCGCTGATCCCTGTAATGATGGCACAGCAAAGCGCTCATGTTTTTAACATGTGTTCCATAGCATCATTCCAGGCCTATAAAAATGGCGGCGCTTACAGCATCAGCAAATTTGCTTTGGCTGGCTTTTCAAAAAATCTTCGCGAAGAAATGAAGCCACATGGCATTAAGGTTACCGCGGTATATCCGGGTGCGGCATATACCGATTCCTGGGCAAACAGCGGTATTGATCCCGGGCGTATTATGACGGCGGATGATGTTGCCAAAATGATTTACGCAGCAGCGCAGCTTTCGCCACAGGCCTGCGTGGAAGACATTGTAGTGCGGCCCCAGTTGGGAGATTTGTGAGGAGAGGGAGTGGTAAGTGGTGAATCGAATCTCTACTGTGTTACTATGTTTCTACTGTGTCTATGTGTTGGGCTCCTTTTCTTTAACACATAGGCTCACAGGGCACATAGATACATATAGTGAGTGTTTGCTTTTTCTATTACCTGAAGTTAGAGCTTTTAGAACTGAAACGAACGGTTTTCCTTTGCCGATGTATACATAGCCAGCACAATTTCCACTGCTTTGCGGGCTTCCTTTCCATCAATTTCAAAAGGCTCACCTGTTTCAACGGCAGTTATAAATGCAGCAATATTCTTTGCATGCAGTTCAAACGGAATAGCCGAAGGATTGGAAGCGCCTCCGCCGCCATCGGTTGCGGCGTATTGAATACGGATCTGTGCGTCTTCTGCTGTTTCATCTGCAAACTGCCAAACTTTAATGCTGTTATCTTCTAATATAGCCGTTCCTTTCGTTCCGGTTATGGTTATACTGCGAAGCTGTCCGGGGAAAGAAGCGGTGGAGCCGTAAACCGAGCCCAGCGCTTTATTTTTGAATCGCAGGATAGCGGTGGCGGTATCTTCAGCTTCAATGTGGTGGCCAAGCGTAGCCGTATAGGCGTGCAGCGAATCAATTGGACCCATAAGGTATTGCAGCAGGTCTACCATGTGAATGGTTTGGTTCATCATGGCGCCTCCTCCGTCTAAGGCCAGCGTGCCGCGCCATTTATGCTGGTAATATTCGGCACTCCTCCACCAGGGCACAGCTATTGAAGCAAATGTAAGCGTTCCAAACCGCCCGTCTTCAACAGCGTTTTTCAGCAAATGAACCGTGCCGGCAAAACGGTAATTAAAAATTCCGCCAAGCCGGGTTCCGGCTTTTGCGTGTGCCGCGATCATTGTATCAATCCGTTCAGGGGAAATATCGAGCGGCTTTTCGCACAGCACATGTTTGCCCTGCAGGGCGGCTTCCACAGCAGGTTCCATATGCATGCCGCTGGGAGTGGCTATAGTAACTATATCTATTTCAGGACTGCGCAGCATGGTCTGATAATCGGGGTATACCCGGCAGTTGTATTGCCTGGCCAACGTATCGGCTCTGCCCGACCCCGCACCGCAAATACCTGATAGATGCGCATTACTGAGGTGCTGAACAGACCTGGCGTGAAAATCGGCTACCATGCCGGCTCCTATAATACCTATATTCCAGGTTCTCATTATTGTGAGAAATTTTTTAAAGTGCAGCAGCGTTTTTCAAAGCAGATAGGATGAGCGTTAATCGTCTTTTTCCTTATAGGCTGCATAGCTGGTTTTGGCAAATACGCCCGGGGCCGCATGGCTGCCTTCGGGAAAATCGAGATTTACGTAATTAATATTGGGGAGCATGGTAAGGTTAAGTACAACTCCGGCAATATATTCTGTTGCACCAAAGGAGCCAATGTCATTGGCAAACGTAAAGGAACTGTCAATATGGGCATATACCGTATCTCCCGAAAGCTTTACAAATTCAAGGTGAACGGAAGGGTAAATAGCGTTAATGCCGTTAACGATGCTTTGCGGATCGGTAATAGCAACCGTATCTTTATATACTCTGGTCTTTTCTTTTTGTTCAATATTCACCGTCCAGAAAAGCACGGTATCCGGCTGTTCCATAATGGTTTCAGGTTCTGATAGAGCCGTAGAGTCGGTAATATTGGCCGGTTTATCGGGAGACGAGCAGGCTATAAAGCTAATAAGCACAAAAGGTAGCAGCCTGTATAATAATTTATAATTCATACTTCAAGATACTAAATCGGGAGAAGGAGATCAATTATTTATTATTTTAGCAAATTATAGGCCAGCAAGCTTAAAACATAGGCCAGCCCTGTCATATATACCAATTGTATAAGCGGCCATTTCCACGACCGGGTTTCGCGTTTCACAATAGCCAGAGTGCTCATACATTGCATAGCAAACACATAAAATACCATAAGGGATACGCCGGAAGCAAGTGTGTAAATTTTTGCCCCGTTTGTCCAGGTAGCGGCGCTCATTTTTTCCCGCAGGGTAAGATCATTTTCATCTGCATTGCCGCCTACGCTGTAAATGGTGGCCATAGTGCCTACAAATACTTCACGTGCAGCAAAGGAAGTGATCAGCGCAATGCCTATCTTCCAGTCGTAACCTAAGGGTTTAATAGCGGGTTCAATGGCTTTGCCCAGTATACCCACGTACGAATTTTCGAGAAGCGCGGTTCTCTTTTCTTCTTCCATCTCCTCATTTCCGGGCTGCTGCATAGCCAGTTGCTCATAACGGGCTTCAACAGCCTGCATCCTTTTTGGCGGGCCATAGGTGCTTAATGCCCAAAGAATAAGGGAAATCACTAAAATTACCCTGCCCGCTTCAAATACAAATATCTTCGCTTTTTCCACCATTATTACCAGCACATTCTTCCAGCGTGGCGCCCGATACACCGGTAGCTCCAGAATGAAAAAGCTTTTTTCTTTGATACGGATGAACCATTTCATTACATACGATACAATAAGCGCCATTACTATGCCCAGCAGGTAAAGTCCGGTCATAACCAGTCCGTGCAGGCTAATAAAGCCCCAGTAATAGGTATTGGGTATTACCAGCGATATTAAGATGATATATACCGGCAGCCTGGCGCTGCAGCTCATTAAAGGAGCTATCATAATGGTGAGCAGCCGTTCTTTTTTGTTTTCAATATTACGGGTGCTCATAATGGCCGGTACCGCGCAGGCAAAGCTGCTGATCATGGGCATTACGCTTTTACCGTTAAGCCCTACTTTGCGCATGAGCTTATCCGTTAAAAAGCTAATCCTCGCCATATATCCCGTATCTTCCAAAATAGTAATAAGCCCGAAAAGGATCATGATCTGCGGAATAAAAACAACAATACCACCCAGTCCTGCCACCAGACCGTTTACAATGAGATCGCCGAACCAGTTCTGCGGCAGCACACCGCCCAGCCAGTTGCTCCATTCGCCAAAGATCCATTCAATAGCGTTCATCGGGTATTGCGCCAGCCAGAAAATACTCTGGAACAGGATGGCCAAAACGCCGAGCAGTATAATATAGCCCCAAACGCGGTGCAGCAAAATATTGTCTATCCGGTCTGTAGTCATTTGCTTTTCCCGCGGGTCGGTTTCCACAACCGTTTGCTGCATAATATAACGGATGCGGGCATAGCGCTGTGTAATTTCTTCTGCCTGTACTTTGGTATGATTGAAGCTGTGCTTTCTTTCTATGCCCTCAATCGTATCCTGTACAGGGGCATCCAATGCAAATGATTCGTGGTGAATGAGGTAGTGCACAGCGGCATAATCGCTGATCCGGGGAAATATTTTTTTGATATCGTCTATGGCTGCCTGTGATAAATCGCTTGCTTCAACAAAGTTCCTTGAAGGCGGTTTGTATAGCTGCCGGGCTGTTTGGTCAATTGCTTTTTTAAGCTCATTAATGCCTTTATCCTTCCGCGGATTAACGGGTATTACCGGCACGCCCAGTTCTCTTTCTAACCCCGGCACATCTATCGAAAGCCCCTTTTTAGAAGCGATATCCATCATGGTAAGCGCTATTACCACCGGTTTTTTAAGGTCTATTACCTGCGATGCAAAAAGCAGGTTGCGTTTTAAATTGCTTGCATCCACAATTAAAACATATAGCTCCGGCTTTTCGGTTGAACCGGGATTCATCATCACATTATAGGCAACCCATTCATCGCTGCGCCGGGGGTATAAGCTATAGGTACCCGGCAGATCAATGATATTAGCCGTTAACGTAGCGGAAATTTTAGAATGTCCCGATTTTTTATCTACGGTAACACCCGGAAAATTACCTACTTTCTGTTTTAACCCGGTAAGCACATTAAAGAGGGAGCTTTTTCCGCTGTTAGGGTTACCGAGTAATGCAATATGTAGCTGTTGTTGTTTCAATACTGATTTTTAGAGGTTCGCAAAAATACGGGCAAATCAAATTGCGATAGTTACGAAATCGGTAAAGGAGTGGTAAAATAGATAAATATGGCATGAAAAATGAACATATATAGAATTTAAAATGACTAATCCTAACTTTGCAGCTATGGCTAAACAATTTTATCCTGTAATGAAAAGAATATTATTTGTTGTTCTGTTTACTTCGCAATGTGCTTTTGTTTTTGCTCAAAGATTAAGAAAGGCTGACAGGGCGATCGTTGAGAACCTTAAAAACAGCATTCATTTTCTTGCAGACGATAAGCTTGAAGGAAGGCGGGCGGGTACTGAGGGTGAAAAAAAAGCATCCGAATTTATTATCAGTCAGTATAAAGCGGCAGGCCTAACACAAAAAGGAGATCAGGATACTTACCTGCAGTCTTTTGAAATAAAGGATGGCAAACAGATCAACAAAACAACACGGTTTACGGTAAACGGCAAGACGCTTGATTTGCAGAAAGATTATTTTCCGCTTGCCTTTAGCGCCAATGCGGCTGTAGCTGAAATACCCGTGGCCACCTCCCTTTCTGAAAGAGGCGCGCCCTGGTTTAAGGATATTGAAGCGGTGCTGGATGAAAACCGCGATAACCCCCACTTTGACATATATGAGCATATCAAAAAAGAAGCCGGCATAGCAGCAGGTAAAGGCGCTACCGCCCTGATCTTTTTTAACAGCGATAAGGAAAACGGTGAAGTGGAATTTAATAGAAAAGACAAGTCGGAAACGCTTGCCATTCCTGTCATTTATTTAACGAAATCGGGTAAAGAAACGTATCTGAAAGACGCTTCCTCCATTTATGATGTAAGCCTTAAAGTAGATATCGGCGAGGGTAAGCGAACCGGGCATAATGTTATCGGCTATATCAATAACAATGCGGCTTCTACCATAATTATCGGCGCTCATTACGACCACCTGGGATATGGCGAAGACGGGAATTCAATGCTGCGGAATGGTCCAAAGCAAATTCACAATGGTGCCGACGACAATGCCAGCGGAACGGCCGCCCTGGTGGAGCTGGCTAAGCTGTTATCAAAATCAAAATCAAAAAATAACAATTATCTCTTTATTGCTTTTTCGGGTGAGGAACTTGGGTTGTTCGGGTCAAAATATTTTACCGAAAATCCAACCATTGATCTCTCTTCAGTAAATTATATGATCAATATGGATATGATAGGGCGGTTGAATGACAGTACCAAAACCCTTACCGTTGGTGGTTATGGTACTTCACCCGCATGGAGCGAAGTGCTGTATGCCCAGAAAAAACTGCCTTTTTCCATTAAGATTGATTCCAGCGGCACGGGGCCCAGCGATCATACTTCTTTTTACCGCAAAAATATCCCGGTTCTGTTTTTCTTTACCGGGCTCCACCAGGATTATCACAAGCCTTCCGACGACGCGGATAAGATCAACTATACAGGTGAGCTGCAGATCATAAAGTATATTGCCGGATTGGTAAAAGACCTGAACAAAAAAGATAAGCTGGCGTTTACGCCAACACGGGAAGCTCAAACAACAACCAGTGCCCGGTTTTCGGTTTCGCTCGGCATTATGCCCGATTATACCTATAGCGGCGCCGGGGTTAGGGTAGACGGGGTTAGCGAAGGACGGGCCGCCCAGAAGGCAGGACTGAAAACGGGAGACGTGATTGTACGCCTGGGTGAATATGCGGTAAATTCACTGGAAACCTATATGCAGGCGCTAAGTAAATTTAAAAGCGGCGACAGTACAACCGTGAATGTGAAAAGAGGGAACGAAGACCTGAAGTTTGACATTACGTTTGTGAAGTGAGGAGGTATGAGGTATGGGGTGTGAGGTATAAGGTATAAGGTGTAAGGTGTAAGGTGTAAGGTATAAGGTGTAAGGTATGAGGTATAAGCTACTGCCGGTGCTCGGATAACAAGCAGGTATTTATGATTATTGATGAAATTAGCAATAGACAATAGCATCCTGGCAGAAGATTTTTTTTCTGATGCAAAAGTGCTGGGCATTGTTGCGCCTGTGAAGGATTATCGTTTTTGCTGGTTACTGAACCAGGCTTTAGGATGCGATTTCAGGTTAAACAGCGATATAGAGATACAGCTTGCAAAGAAAGGCCGCCGGTATTTTTTTTCGGTATATGAATACTGCGAAACAGGTACTTCACTTGTGCATTATATTTATAATAACCAGTTTGAAGGAGAATACCTGCTGCCTGAGTTCCGGCACCTCGATTTTTTATGGTTATTAAAAGGCGATGATGTAGCGGATAATTATATACACTACCTTGAGCAATCTATAAAAAGCATCCCCGGCATACAACTGATCACTGAACTGGAAAGGGAAAAGATAAAGAATAAGATGCACCTGGTATTTTAGAACAAATGTGGGAATGGGAAAGCTGAGCATATGAAATGTATTTCCTGTACATAACCGCAACAATAGACTACAAATTATAAACCACAAACTTTACAAACATGTGGAAAGAAGAAAACAACCAACTGTATAAAAAGTTTGAGTTTAAAAATTTTTCCGAAGCATTTGCTTTTATGACAAGAGTAGCGCTGGAAGCAGAGAAGATGGATCACCATCCTTTATGGACCAATGTATATAATAAGGTGGAAATATGGCTTTCCACTCATGATGCAGGCGATATCGTTACGGAAAAAGACAGGAAATTATCGGAGCGGATTGATAAGTTACTGTAAATGCTTTAATGCTTCTATTACCCCGGGCCTTCTTCTCCTGGATACTTCAATAGTATGGCCGTTTTGCAGCAGGAGCGTATGTTCATTTTTAACCTCCCTGATGAACGATATATTTACAAGGTGGGATTTATGTGTTCGTATAAATCCGTGGCCGGAAAGCAGCTCATCAAATTCCCTGATGGTTCGGGAAACCGTGATACTGGTGTTGCCGGTTATAAAAAACTGTGTATAGTTATTAATACCTACGCAATGTATAATTTCAGCAGGCGCTACCATGCGAATACCCGACCCGGTGGCTAAAGCAAGTTTGAATTTTTTAGTTTCTTTTTGCCTCAGGTTTTCAAGGAAGCTGTTGTACAATTCCCTTACCTGAATTTTTTCTTCCCGTTGCTGTATATACCTGTCAACCGCTTGCACCAGTTCGTTTGCATCTACAGGCTTTAAAAGATAATCCAGTGCGCTGAAACGAATGGCCCGGATGGCATATTTGTTATAAGCCGTTGTAAAAATGACGCTGCAGGATTGCCTGGGAATATGGTTCAGCAATTCAAAGCCATTCATAAATGGCATTTGTATGTCTATGAAAACAAGCTCCGGCTGAAGCGTTTTTATAAGCTGTACGGCATCCGGTGCGCTGGTGGTTTTTGTTACCTGCGTAATGGCAGGCACATAACTGGAGATCAGGTAATGAAGCATATCGCAGGCCATAGCTTCGTCATCTACAATTAATGCCCTTAGTTCAGCTTTCATATAAAAAGGGAAATTCAAGTGTAACTTTAGTGCCGCTAAAACAGTTTTGTTCATTTTTCATATCTTCTATCGTGCATTTGGTTTGAATGCCATATTGCTGGTGCAGCATTTTCAAACGGTCTTTTACCAACTGGAGCCCTTTAGACAACTGCACTATCCCATTTAAACGGCTGGCTTTTATTTTTTTTGATTCTTCCATGCCAATGCCATTGTCTTTTACAATGCATTGCAGGGTATGTGGTCCGGCTTTTTTAAAATGAATGACCAGCTTCCGCTCTCCTTCTTTATGCAGCAACCCGTGCCATACAGCGTTTTCTGCAATAGGATGCACCAGCAGGGCGGGTATTTGTATGTCTTCCTCATCAAGGTCATGATCTGCAATAATGCTGTACGAAAAGGTTTTGCCAAACCTTAATGATTCCAACTGGAGATAAAGTGTAAGGATCTGTATCTCATCTTTTAGCACAATAAAATTATTATCCGCTTCATCCAGTACCATGCGCATCAGCTTTGAAAATCTTGACAGGTAATCTAATCCTTTTTCATTTTGATTGCTGGCAATCAACTGCGCAATGGAATTTAAACTGTTGAATACAAAATGCGGGTTCATCTGAGAGCGCAGTGCTTTTATTTCCAGTTCGGCGATCTGCTGCTGAACAGCATTCTTCTCTGCTGTTTTTTTTCGGATTGTTCTTTCCCTGTGCTTTATAGCATATACCGATAAAAAGAGCGCAGCAAGAAAGCACAATAACAGGAACCACCATTTTAGCCAGAACGGGCTGTTGATGCTGAAGCGGTATATAACAGGCGGGCTTATGCTGCTGCTTCCCAGCACAGCCTTTGCTTCAAGCGTGTATTTTCCGGGGGCGAGGCGCTGAAAGCTTATGACCTGCTTATTGCCTGCATCTGTCCACCCGGTATCGGTACCGGATAAACGATAATAATATTTTACAGCAGCGGGGTTACTGTAATAGATGCCTGAAAAATGAAAGGATATATTATTATTGTGATAAGGAAGTTCCGGTATAGCAGTATTGCTTTCCTTCGGCGGGCTGTTATAAAAGTAGGTGCTGTCTTTGGTTTGTATACCGGAAAGCACAAGGAGGGGACGGTAAACAGGAGCCCGGCATGCAGCGGGGTCAAAGTGGGTGAGGCCGGATGAGGTAACGATCCACATTGTGTGGTCATTTTCTGCAAGCAGCTTTGCATGCTGGTAATTGTTGCCGGGCAGGCCATGCGCTGTATTATAATTGTTTACAGTATAAGATGAAGCATCCCGGGATATATGCGAAATTCCGGAATAGCTAACCGCCCATATCGTATTTTGTTCATCCGCGGCGAGGTCAAGATATATATTGCTGTTAAGCCCCTGTTCCATTCTAAGCTTCCGCTTTAGCAGCAATTTACCCTCCCCGTTAAAATAGCAATGCCAGATGCCTTCGCCTTTGGTACTCAGCCATACTTCCTGATGTGCATCCATTATAATGCCCGAAATATTGGGTTGTGAAACAACACCGGGTATTTGATAAAATTGAAGCGTATCATTGCGGAATGTAAATATCCCCTTTGCCCCGGCAAACCAGTTCGTAGCATCAGGCCCAATAACAAAGTTGAGAAAAGTAAACCAGTTATCGCCGGAAAGCCTTCCGGAATATCCCCTGCAATGAATGCTATTGTTGCTTTCGCACACCACTATTTTTGTAATAGCGCCATCGCCCCCCGTCCATATATTGCCCATTGAGTCTTCCTTGAAAAAAAAATTCTCCGCCGCCCCCAGCCCGTCTTTTTCTGTTAAATGACGCACTTCCTTTTTGTTGTCTACGAAAATACCATCATAACCTGTGGCATACCATATCCATCCCCGCATGTCTTCATAAATTGCAGTTATATCGGCGCTGGTTGGCAGTTGTATATTCGTATTCAAAAAACGGCCATGGTTTCTTTTATAAATGCTTCCCTGCGTGCCGCCGAAGATCAGGTTACCGCTCTTTTGTTTGAAACAGCTAAAAAAACCGGAATGAACAATATTTGCAGGACCAGTTACTTCTGAAAATATTTTCTTTTGCTGAAAGAGCAGCGCATGATGCATACCTATCCAAAGGTTCTGTTCCCTGTCTACCATAATACGGGAAAGCCATTTATTCTGATCTTCCTGTACCGTGCTTATCCGCCAAAGCGAATTATCGTCAGGGTTGAGCCTGTAAATACCCTGTTGGTTAAGGTAATAGATGCTGCTGTCTGCAGGAAACAGGTTGGCCGAAATGGTTGGCTTTGTATATACAGGGTTTATTTCTTTACCGGTATATTCATATACTCCCGATAGCCCGCTCACAAAATATACTTTATTGGACGCTAAGGGTACAATGGATATTATCCCGTCATTGAGCGCCGCCGCCTGCCATATTTTATGTATATCCTTTCCATCATAATGATAAAGCGTATTCCTTGCGGAAAACCATACATCCGTTTCACTTATTGCTGCTATCTTTTTTACGGGGCCTTTTCTTTCCGCAGATATGCCCCACAGGGGGAACAAATGCTTTTCCAGGCTGCCTTTACGCAAATCAATCAGTTGAACGAAATCGGCAAAAGTATAGCAGGCAGGGCCTTTGCCGGTTGCCATCCAGTAATTTCCTTTTTTATCTGTGCTTATATCGTATATGCCGGTATACCCGTTTTCGAATACAACCGGATGCAGCATTCCATTGCGGTAAAAGCCAAGCCCCGCATCGCTCATCACCCATATTACACCCTGCAGGGTATCGTCAATAATATTGTGCGTTTTGCCGAGCTGTATGCCGCCACAGGTAAGGAAATGCTCAAAGCTGATGCCGTCATATCTTGCCAGTCCCAGTGATGTTCCGATCCACACAAATCCCCTGCTATCCTGCGTAAGCGCTAATATTTCAGGAGATGGAAGCCCGTCTTTTGCACTGATAATGCGGGTAGTATACGGATGGGTGTTAGTATGGAAAACAGGCGTTAATAGCTGTGCCTGCAAATGCCCATAAAGCACAAGAAAGGTGATAAATGATATTATCCGCTTGTGGGGCATGAGCGCGTAGGATAAAAATTCAATAAGATTGCTTTTGCCGGGATAAAAGTTAAGGATAAGTTTTCATATAAAAAATGAAAGCTGCAGGTAGCCGGTTTGAAATTTTCTAACCATTAGGCTAAGGTTTTTTAATAAAGAAAAACCTTGTGCTGAAGCAGTAATCCCATATTTTTTCGAATTCTTTTATTTCTCTGCACGGAGCGCTGCTTGCAAGGAATGCTACGGTACTTCTGTTACAAAGCCCGGTATTTCTTTCCAGCCCCTTGCCCGAATATAAATGCCTTCCGCTTGGCGCTTCAATTAAAGTTTCCTGAACTCCAGGCAGGTCTTCAACAAAAAATTTGAAGATATATTGATTTCCGTTTACGTTATTTAAATCTTTAAAACTTTCAAGGCCAATTGACCGGCAACCCGATTCCGTAAAATTACAGTTAGTGGTTTGGTCTGATTCGTACCACACCCAATAGGTAATTTCATTGGCAATTTTTTGAATAATGTAAACAAGGTAACTGCCTGATCCTGTTTTTTTCAGGTAAAATTCGGGATTCTCAGGTTCGGGCGGAGTGTGCGAAGTGGTTGTTTCTACAGCGGTGCCGCCGTATATATCAACATAATTTGCAACAAGTACGGGTACCGTATTGGCAGGACAGGCGAGTTCGCCGTATATGGTAAAGGGTCCAAATGTATTGCCCGGTGAATCGTTATCGTTTTTTTTATCCTTTTTGCAGGATGCAATAGTGAGCAATACAACACAGGTATACAGCAGTATTTTTTTCATGATAATAATTTTTATGTGTGAGGAATGAGTTTTAACCGGATGGAGGACATTAAAGAGAAAGTGTTACACAGGATAATGAACGATCAGCGTTCCTGAACGAAGCAGGAACATAATTAGTAAATGTTCTTAAGTTGTAACAGCTTAAATGAGAAAACGGTATTAAATAATGAGGAAACGGAAGCGGCAGGGCACCAGGGTAAGGGATAAACCTGAAGAAAGAAACGCAGGATCCGAAGAGGTTGCCGGCAACCAGCGCAGAAAAGGAATGCCCGGCCTATTATTCAGGCACTCATTTGATGGCTGAAGCGCGTAGCAGAAGATCCGACCGGCGCCCCGCATTTCTCACATTTCCACATTTCCCGCATTCTTATTGATCAACTGCGCTATCACTTCGGGGTAATGCCTGTGTTCCAGCACCTGTATTTTTTTTGCCAGGGTTTCGGGTGTATCTGTTTCCGTTACCGGGCAGGTAACCTGTAAAACAGGTTTGCCATGATCAAACTGCTCATCTACATAATGTATGGTAATGCCGCTTTCTTTTTCTTTAGCCGCAATTACGGCCTCATGTACAAAATGGCCATACATGCCTTTTCCGCCGTATTTGGGCAGCAGGGCAGGGTGAATATTAATGATCCTGCCGGGGAAGGCCTTAATAAGCGATGCAGGTACTTTCCATAAAAAACCGGCAAGAATGATCCATTGAATATTGCCTGCAGTTAATTCATTTATATAACTGTCTCCACGGAAAAAGCGCTCTTTTTCAATTATTATGGAGGGAATATTTTCCTTTTCAGCAATATCCAACACGCCGGCGCCGGGTTTATTGCTTGCTATTAAAGCCACAGCGATGGTGAAATGCCCGCGGAAATGGTTAATGATCTGCTGTGCATTGCTGCCTGTGCCGGATGCAAAAATGGCGATACGAACCATTTGTAATTTGAGATTTGAAATTTGAAATTGGGAATGCGAAGTACCGGATGCCCGATGTTGGGTATCGGATGGTTCGTGCCCTCCTTTGGGGAATGGAGGTAGAGCAGGTGCCATCTCTCCTGAAACCTGAAACCTGCGACCTGAAATCCGTTTCAGAATTTTCTTTTCATATTTCCAGAAAAAAGGGAACTGCCCGAAAAAAAATGCCACCGTTAATAAAATGGCCTGGTAGCCAAATATAAGCATGGCCAGCCGGAGCAGGAGCCTCCACAACCAGAAAGTTTCATCGGTAAAGCCCACCCAGGTGGTAATTACTTTAGTAATCCACGCGGTGCCGGTACCGGTTATAGCAAATACGCACAGGATAACTATAAACTGTGAACCGCTTACCCCCCATTTTTGTTGAAGCCGCTTTAGCATGATCGCCTGCAAGATCATGAAAAAGAGGGAAATAGCAATATTTGAGATAATCTAAATGTGATGCGTAAACGAACTTACAAAAACATGACAAAAATTTATAAGCCGTAGTGCAAATCTGCTGTAACTTAGGCCAGATGAGGGAAAATTTTTTTCGGAAATGTTAATATTTTATCAACGTCTTGACCTATTTTTGCAGGCGTACGGAATGTTCACCTCAACACAAACTCCGGGATATAATGAGCTACCACCGATCAACTGTAGTAAAGAAACTAATATTTGGATCAACTCTTGTTTTCTCACTCTTTTTTCTGGTTACAATAACCAATGCGCAGGATGGTAAGGCCATTTTTAACGCAAAGTGTGCTGCCTGTCACCAGGTTTTTAAAAATTCTACCGGTCCCGCCCTGGGAGGAATGGAAGACAGAGGCCCCTGGAGCGACAGGAAGAAGCTGTATGCATGGATCCACAATCCTGCCGCTTTTATGGCCAATGATCCCTATACGCAGGGTTTAAAAGATTCGCATAACGGTATATTAATGACGGGGTTCCCCGATATGACCGAGGCGGAAATTGATGCTATTGTTGATTATGTAAATACCACTTTTGCCGCCGGCCCGGGCGGAGGTGCTAAAACCCCCGGTGGAGCAACGGCAGCATCCGAACCGCAAACCGACAACACCTTATTATATGGTGTGCTTACCCTTATATTAGCGGTTATAGCGCTTACCTTATTACAGGTAAATAGCAACCTGAAGAAAATGTCGGACGATAAAGAAGGCATTCACGCTTCAGAACCCGTTCCATTTTACCGGAATAAATTATATATAGCGCTGGGGATCATTGTTTTATTTTTAGTTGGCGGGTATTATACCATACAGGGTGCTATCGGGTTGGGGCGTCATCAGAACTATGAGCCCGAACAGCCCATTTTTTACTCTCATAAAGTGCATGCAGGGATCAACCAGATCAGTTGTTTGTATTGTCATGGCGGTGCGCAGGAAGGAAAGTCGGCTAATATTCCATCCGTGAATGTGTGTATGAATTGCCATATGGCGATTAATGAATATACAAAAGGTCCCCAATTATACCGGCCCGATGGTTCAGAGGTAAATGGAACCGCTGAGATCCAGAAACTATATACTTATGCCGGCTGGGATCCTGATAAGCAACAATATACGGGGGAAGGGAAACCTATTGAATGGGAGCGTATCCATAACCTGCCCGATCACGTTTATTTTAACCACTCCCAGCACGTAGTGGTAGGCCAGCAGCAATGCCAAACCTGCCATGGTAATATTACTGAAATGGATGAAGTACACCAGTTTGCCGATCTGAGCATGGGCTGGTGTGTGAATTGTCACCGCAACACTAAAGTTCAGTTCACTGACAATAAGTTTTACAGCATTTATGAGAAGTTTCACGATGACATCAGGAGTAAGAAAATTGATAGTGTAACCGTAGAGATGATTGGCGGAATTGAATGTCAGAAATGTCACTATTAATAGAAGCTTTATCCATGCAGGAATAGCCTGTATCTCAATGATTTAAACGGGTGAATAAATTTTCAAAAAGCGAGGTATATTATATTTATTTAATAACAATTTCCGGATTTTGTTGTAGTGAGGATAATAAGTGAAACGGGTAAGTTCCGGGATATAAAAGCTCCTTTTGGGGTTGGGTATGAGTCAAAAAAAATACTGGCAAAACTTAGGCGAATTAAAAAATACGGAAGGTTACCAGAAGCTCGTAAAAGATGAGTTTCAGGAAGATCTGCCCTTTGAGGAAGATGGCAAAGGCATATTAGATGCCAAAGCGCCGCGCAGGGACTTCCTGAAGTACCTCGGGTTCAGCACCGCCGCCGCCGCATTAGCTGCGGGCTGCGAAACACCTGTTGTAAAGAGTATTCCCTATCTTAATCAGCCCGAGAATTTAACACCCGGCGTAGCGCAATATTATGCTACTACTTTTGTGGCGGAAGGCGATGTGGTGCCGGTGGTAGCTAAAGTAAGAGACGGGCGTCCCATTAAATTAGAAGGTAACCCGCTTTCTTTTATCAATTCAAAAGGTGAAGGCACATCGGCAAGGGTACAGGCTTCCGTGCTCGATTTATACGATACGGGAAGGCTGCGCTATCCTGTAGAAATAGCAGATAAAGAATTAAAAGAACTTCCTTCTTTTGAAGCCATAGACAAAAAAATTACCGGTGAATTATCGGGGTCGCAGGTTGTTCTCCTTACTTCTACCCTTAATTCCCCTTCTACCCGGCAAATTATCAGCGATTTCCTGGGAAAATATCCCGGAAGCCGCCATGTACAGTATGATGCGGTTTCCTATAGCGGTTTGCTGTTGGCTAATGAAATATCTTACGGAAAAAGAGCAATTCCCACCTATCATTTTGATAAAGCAAAGGTTATTGTAGGATTGGATGCCGATTTCCTCGGTACATGGTTAAGCCCGGATGAGTTTTCCAGCCAGTATGCCGCAGGCCGGAAGATCAACCAGAAAAACCCTGAAATGAGCAGGCATATCCAGTTTGAAGGCGTGCTGAGCTTAACAGGGGCTAATGCCGACGACAGGTACCTTCACCGTCCTTCGGAAACAGGCGCTGTGGTGCTCAGCCTGCTGGCTAAACTGGGTGGTAATGTAAGCGCTCCCGCTATAGCCGATGAAAAACTGAAAAAAGGTATTGATCTTACCGCAGGCCTGCTCAGCAATAATAAAGGCTCGGCGCTGGTGGTATGCGGCAGCAACGACCCCAATATACAGGTACTGGTTAATGCTATTAATGAAATTATAGGAGCTAACGGTACTACCATTAACTGGGCTAATCCGTTATTGATCCGCGCGGGAATAGACAGTGAGATGGATCAGTTGGTAAAAGACCTGAATGCGGGCAGCGTGGGCGCTTTGTTCATTTACGAAGCTAACCCGGCCTATAATTACCATAACGCGGCAGACTTTATTAAGGGACTGCAAAAGGTAAAGCTCTCTGTTTCATTCAGCGACAGGGCAGATGAAACCTCCGGTTTATGCAAATACATCATCCCGCATCATCACTACCTCGAAAGCTGGGGTGATGCCGAAGGACGCACCGGTTTCTTCAGTCTGCTTCAGCCAACTATAGCGCCCCTGTTTAAAACAAGATATTTTCAAACTTCGCTGTTAAAGTGGAGCCTGCCTACCGGACAGGCAGGCGGCAACGATACGGATTACGAAGATTATTTTAAAAATTACTGGATCACGAAATTAGGCAGCCAGGGTGCTTTTGACAAAGCGCTGCAGGATGGCGTGGTTGAGCCCGCTGCATTATCTTTTGCCGCTACGGCTTATAATGGTGCAGGCGAGGCTGATGCCGCTTCAAAGCTTAGTGGGGGAAAACCTGCAGGCAAAGTGGAGCTGGTGCTGTACCAAAAAGTTTCAATGGGTACAGGCGCTGCGGCAAACAACCCCTGGCTGCAGGAAATGCCCGACCCCATTACAAGGGCTACCTGGGATAACTATGCTGTTATTTCCTATGCCATGGCAGCCGAGCTGGGCATTAAGTTAGACGACCAGTATGAAGTAGAGTTTCATAAGCCCGTTGTGGCATTTACCATCAATGGAAAAGAAGTGAAATTGCCCATTCTGGCGGTACCCGGCGTGCACCCGAATGTAATTGGAGTAGCGGTAGGGTATGGAAGGAGCGAAGGCGCCGGGCGTGCGGCCAATGGCGTGGGTTACAATGCGTACCCGCTGGTAAGTGCCGGGGGAGGCGCCCGCCAGTATTATGTTACCGATGTAACGGATTATAAAAAAACAAAAGATACTTACGATATAGCGTATACGCAAACACACAACCAGTACGAAGGCCGTGTGGAAGTGGTGAGAGAATATACACTCGATGATTTCAAAAAGAACCCCGAAGCTATTCCGCAATACCGCGGGGAGCTGGCAGAAGATTTTGCAAAAAAAACAGGTGATTTCAGGGCGGAAGGCACCTTGTATCCTGTGTATGAATCACCGGGAGCACATTGGGGGATGAGCATTGACCTGAATGCCTGTACCGGCTGCGGCGCATGTACGATTGCCTGTATGGCCGAGAACAATGTGCCCGTTGTAGGGAAGAGCGAGGTAAAGCGTTCGCACGAAATGCACTGGCTGCGCATAGACCGTTATTTTGCTTCTTACCGCGATAATACGGAAGGAGATAATTTAAACGTGGTGTTTATGCCAATGCTTTGCCAGCATTGCGATAATGCACCCTGCGAAAACGTATGCCCGGTATCGGCAACCAACCATAGCTCGGAAGGCTTGAACCAGATGGCGTATAACCGTTGTATCGGTACCCGCTATTGCGCCAATAACTGTCCGTTCAAAGTTCGCCGCTTTAACTGGGCCGATTATACCGGTGCAGACAGCTTCCCCGACAATCAGCATCATAAAGGAGTGGGTAAATTTGACGATGCCGTACTGATGATGAATGAAGACCTTACCCGCATGGTGCTTAATCCTGATGTTACCGTTCGTTCACGCGGAGTAATTGAAAAATGCAGCTTTTGCGTGCAACGCTTGCAGGATGCTAAATTAGAAGCCAAGAAGTCGCAGGATCCCGCTGTGATCAGGGATGTTAAAACCGCCTGTATGCAGGCCTGCTCCTCGGGAGCCATTGTATTTGGTAATGTAAATGATAAGGAAAGCAAGGTGTATAAAATTCGTACGCAGGAACAAAACCAGCGTGCGTATTATGCCCTGGAGCACATACACGTGCTGCCCAATATCAACTACCTTGCTAAAATAAGGAACACGGGCAGACCCGTAGGCGTTAAAGATGAATTTGCGGAAAAGCGGGCAGCCACGCATAAGGCACAACATTAAGTAAATAAGTATACTGAACGTAGAATAATAAAGAGCGCCGGATGCTCAACATTAATATACCAACTCCTGTCAGGGATTTGCAGGATAAAATTAATTAGTAAATGAGTTTGACTAAATACGAATCTTTCGTTAGGGAACCATTGGTAGATGGAGACAAAACCTACAACAGGGTTACGGAAGATATTGTGTATACGATTGAAACCAAGCCTACCCGTTTATGGTATATCGGACTGTATATTTCAGTAGCCCTGCTGTTGTTTGGCGTGTATTCGATATACCGCGAAGTAACTTACGGCGTTGGCCAGTGGAACCTGGGTAAAACCGTTGGCTGGGGCTGGGATATTACCAACTTTGTATGGTGGATCGGTATTGGTCATGCCGGCACGCTCATCTCCGCCATCCTTTTACTGTTTCGCCAGGGATGGAGAACAGGCGTAAACCGCGCTGCGGAAGCCATGACTATTTTTGCGGTAATGGCTGCCGGACAGTTCCCTATCTGGCACATGGGAAGAGTATGGCTGGCATTTTTTGTAATGCCTTATCCTAATACCCGTGGGGCCTTATGGCCTAACTTTAACTCACCATTGTTGTGGGACGTATTTGCCATTTCAACTTATTTTACACTTTCGCTGTTATTCTGGTATTCGGGTTTAATACCCGATGTGGCAACACTGCGCGACCGCGCTAAAACCAAGTTCAGGAAATTATTCTACGGCATAGCTTCATTTGGATGGACAGGCTCTACCAAACACTGGCAGCGTCATGAAAGCCTTTCATTAGTGCTTGCGGGGTTGTGTACACCGCTGGTATTGTCTGTGCACACTATCGTATCATTCGACTTTGCCACCTCCATTGTTCCGGGCTGGCATACTACCATATTCCCGCCTTATTTTGTTGCCGGTGCGGTATTCTCCGGCTTTGCCATGGTGCAAACGCTGATGCTTATCACCCGGAGGGTAATGAACCTGCAGGACTATATAACTATCGGGCATATTGAGGCGATGAATAAGGTAATTGTGCTCACAGGTTCTATAGTAGGCTGCGCCTACCTTACAGAGCTGTTCATGGCCTGGTACGGCGCCAACGTATACGAGTACGATGCGTTCTTTAAATACCGCCTTGCGGGGCCTTATGGCTGGAGCTACTGGATTATGATGACCTGCAACGTGGTTTCCCCGCAGTTGTTCTGGTTTAAAAAGCTCAGAAGAAATATTGAATTCACCTTTATAATGAGCGTAGTGGTAAATGTGGGTATGTGGTTTGAGCGTTTTGTAATTATCGTTACCTCCATCTTCCGCGATTATCTTCCCTCTTCCTGGTCGCTGTATTACCGGCCGAGTATTTATGAAATAGGATTTTACCTGGGTACTTTTGGATTATTCTTTACCTGTTATTTCCTGTTCTCCAAATACTTCCCGGTAATTGCCATCTGGGAGATCAAGCATGTTTTAAAAACGAGCGGCGAAAATTATAAGGCCAAAATGGAAGATATTGAAAAGCTGAGTGCGGAAGAGTTTTATACTAAGGCACATCACCATTAGGCAAAAACAGGCAGCGTAACAGTGGCGGCCTGCAATAAAACACAGATTTATTCACCTTAAAAAACCCGTTGGTTTAAGGTTATGACAATAAAAAAATTTGTAGTAGGATGTTTTGATGATGAAGATATACTGTTTCCCGCGGTAAAGAAAGTGCGTAAAGCAGGATATAAGATTCATGATGTATATACTCCTTTCCCCCTGCATGGATTGGATAAGGAGCTTGGTATGAGGGATACCAGCCTGCATACGGTAGGATTTATATATGCGCTTACCGGCCTTACAACGGCGCTGGGCTTTATTAGCTGGATTTTAACGATGGACTGGGTGCAGAACTATGGTGGTAAACCCCATTTTTCTCTTGCTGCGTGGATACCTATTATGTTTGAATTAACAGTGCTGTTTTCCGGTGTAGGAATGACCCTCACTTTTTGCTATCTGTGCCAGTTGGCGCCTTTTGTAAAAAAGCACCATTTTCATCCCGGGGCAACCGACGACCGGTTTGTGATGGTTATTGAGTGCACCGCCAATACTAATGTACAGGAAGCCGAAGGATTTCTGGCGGCAGCAGGCGCAAAAGAAGTGAATGTGCAAATGGCGGAAACCGGCTGGTGGTTAGGAAGGTACGACATGAACAAAAAACTATTTGATCAGAAAACGGATATGGTTACGGCCTAATGCAAAAAAGACAAACTTATTTTCGAATGAAACAGATACCAGTAATAGCGTGCGTTTTTGTTGCAGTAGTCATGACTGTGGCAAGCTGCAGTAATAATAAAAAACCCGGCGCTGTGTATATGCCCGACATGGCCTACAGCCGTGCGTATGAAACCAATTCGGAGAATGATATTTTTCCCGACAGGCAAACCAACCGTACCCCCGTTTCGGGAACCATAACCCGCGATCAGCTATTGCCTTTTCGTATTGAAAAAGACGCTGCGGGTGATACCAGCAATTTTGCCAAAGCAAGAACGGTGCAGAACCCGCTTCCTGCATTAAAGGAAGCCGATCTGAAAGAAGCGGAAAGATTGTATTTGATTTATTGCGGTATATGCCACGGTTCAAAATTAGATGGTAACGGACCGCTGTGGAAAGATGGGGACGGCCCCTTTCCTGCTGCACCCAAAAATTTGTTAGACCCTACGATTATTAGCCAGGGCGACGGGCAGCTCTTTTATACCATTACTTACGGGAAAAATAAAATGGGCAGCTATGCTTCCCAGTTAAACCCAAAGCAACGCTGGATGGTAATAGATTATATAAGAGGTGAGCAGGGCGTAAAAAAAGAAACAACTACCGCTGGGTCCGACAGTAGCACAGCGGCAAAATAAAAACTGATTAAGCATTAAAAAATTCATTGAAGGATGATTAAGCAACAATTTGAAGCTCCTGCCAGGTATAAGAAATGGACGTATGGCTTATTGGCCGTTGGCCTGGTAGCATTTTTGGCGGGTTTTTTCTTCCTTGGTCTCAGTAAAGATGAGCATGACAAAACCCGGTTTTGGGCCGGTTTGCTGCAAAACAGCCTTTATTTTTTGATGATCTGTAATGCCTGTATGTTCTTCATCTGCATCAATATACTGGGGCATAGTAGCTGGCAAACCACGTTCAGAAGAATACCCGAGGCTATTGCCGCGGTGGTGCCGGTTTTTGCAGTAGTATCCCTGATCGTATTTATTGCTATTGTTGTGGGTGATCAGCATCACATTTATCACTGGCTTGATAAGGAAGCCGTGGCAACCGATAAGATCCTTAGCTGGAAAAAAGGATTTCTTAATCCCACTTTCTTTTTTACCTGGACTATTATAACGCTCGGGGTATGGATACTGGTGGGCAGAAAGATCAAGCAGCTATCGCTCCGGGCCGATGCAGGAGAAATAACCGGCGAAGAAGCCCGCAGGTATATATGGAACAATACCGTTTGGGCGGGTATATTTATTGTATTTTTTGCTTTAACAACCGGGTCAACCATTCCCTGGCTGTGGCTGATGAGCATTGACGCCCACTGGTATTCCACCATGTATAGCTGGTATACTTTTATGAGTAGCTTTGTGGGAGGTCTGGCACTGATAGCCCTGTTTGTTATTTTCTTGAAAAACCAGGGCTATCTGGAGCATACTACCCATGAACAACTGCACGATATTGGTAAATACATTTTTGCTTTTTCCATATTCTGGGCTTATCTATGGTTCTCGCAGTTTATGCTTATATGGTACGCTAATATTCCTGAAGAAACGATTTATTTTAAGCCCAGGCTGCAGGGGGTATACAAAGGCATATTCTGGTTTAACTTTATCATTAACTTCATAGCTCCCATACTCATATTAATGACCAGGGGATCTAAACGGAATTACGCTATCATGACGTTTATGGCAATAGCGCTTGTGCTGGGGCATTGGCTCGATTTTTACCAGATGGTAATGCCCGGCGCTATGGGCGACCATTATAGCCTGGGCTGGTACGAATGGGGTATGCTGGCTTTTTTTAGCGGCTTACTGATGTTCTTTACCGGAAGGGCTTTGGCCAGGGCGCCTTTGGTACCCGTATATCATCCGTATTTTAAAGAAAGTTTAATTCATCATACCTAGTGTGAAATAGAAAAGTGCTGATTATTCAAGAATAATTTTTATATAAAATGACTTCCACCGAGTATTTTATTATCATAATAGTGCTGTTAGTATTCATTGTTATTTTTCAGATAGCAAAGGCCAGTGAGTACGTATCTGTTTTGAAAGGCGAGAAAAAGGCCTTTGAGCAAAATAACCGTATTAATGGTTTTTTAATGCTGGTTTTTTTAGTTGCAGGACTTACTGCAGCCTGGTGGTGTAATAAGGTGTTGTACAAAAAAACATTGCTTGGAGTGCCTTCCGCATCCGAACATGGTGAAAGTATTGATACCATGATGTGGATCACCCTGGCCATCATCGGTTTGGTATTTGTCATTACCCAGGTATTGCTTTTTTGGTTTGCCTTCCGGTACCAGGCTTCTGAAAAAAGAAAAACATATTATTATCCGCATAACAATAAGCTGGAATTATTGTGGACTGCCGTACCGGCCATTGCATTAACCGTACTGGTTGCTTTTGGACTGTATTACTGGTTTAAAATAACCGGCGATCCGCCAAAAACAGCAATGGAAGTTGAAATTACAGGGCACCAGTTTGGATGGGAATACCGTTACCCCGGAAAGGATAACGTGTTAGGGCGTCAGCACTATAAGTTAGTAGATCCTTCTAAAAATAACCCGCTCGGACAGGATTGGAATGATGCTGCTAATCATGATGATTTGCATCCATCGGAAATGCATTTGGTGGTTAATAAGCCGGTTAAGCTCATTATCCGTTCACAGGATGTTATTCATGACGTGGGGTTACCGCATTTCCGGATGAAGATGGATGCTGTACCCGGTACGCCTACTACTATGTGGTTTACGCCGAAGTATACCACAGCCGAAATGAAAAAAATAACGGGTAATGAAAACTTTGTTTACGAAATTGCCTGTGACCAGATGTGCGGCGTGGGGCATTATTCTATGAGGGGCGTAATTGTTGTAGACACGCAGGAAGAATTTGACAAATGGATATCATCGCAAAAGCCGCAGTTCCTTACGGCGCATCCCGATGGCGTTCCTCCCGCGGCAACCGGGGCAGTAAATGTGGCTGAACCGCAGGAAAATGCTGTGGCGCAGGCACAAGAGCACTGATGCTGATTTGTATATATGAAATTGTTGATTAGTAAATTTTTTTATAATGAGCAACGAAGCTGTAATCCAACCTGGTGTTATTTCGCATGAGGGGCATGAACACCAGGGCGCGCACCATCATCACGAAACGTTTATAACTAAATATGTATTCAGCCAGGATCATAAAATGATTGCCAAACAATTTCTGATAACAGGAATGATATGGGCTATTATCGGAGGGCTGATGTCGGTATTGTTCAGGATTCAGTTGGGCTATCCCGAAGCCACTCTTCCCTGGTTAGAAGACATTTTTGGACATTGGGCCAGGGGTGGAAAAATATCGCCTGAGTTTTATTATGCTTTAGGCACCATGCACGGAACCATATTAATATTTTTTGTGCTTACGGCCGGGCTGAGCGGCACCTTTGCCAATTTCCTCATCCCCTTCCAGGTAGGTGCAAGGGATATGGCTTCGCCTTTTATGAATATGCTTTCCTACTGGTTTTTTGTGTTGGCCAGCATTATCATGATGTCTTCTTTGTTTGTTCAAACAGGCCCGGCGGCAGGCGGGTGGACGGTATATCCCCCCTTAAGTGCATTGGGAGATGCTTCCATTGGGTCTAAAATAGGTATGGATCTGTGGCTGATCAGTATGGCGATGTTTGTGGTATCGCAATTGCTGGGAGGGCTTAACTATATTTCTACTATCCTTAATATGCGTACCAAGGGAATGACCATGACAAGGTTGCCCCTAACCATATGGGCGCTTTTCTTTACAGCAGTATTGGGTTTACTCTCTTTCCCTGTGCTGTTATCAGGATTTATTTTATTATTGTTCGACCGGCACTTAGGCACGAGTTTTTATTTGTCTGATATTGTAATTGCCGGTAAAATTTTACCTAATGAAGGTGGCAGCCCGATATTATACCAGCATCTGTTTTGGTTCCTCGGGCACCCCGAAGTATATATTATTATCCTGCCCACTATGGGATTGGTTTCCGAGGTCATGTCTATCAATGCCCGAAAACCCATCTTTGGATATATGGCCATGGTGGCATCTTTGTTTGCCATTGCCACCCTCTCATTTTTGGTGTGGGCGCATCACATGTTTGTAACCGGCATGAATCCTTTTCTGGGTTCGGTTTTTGTGCTGCTAACCTTGCTCATTGCCGTGCCATCGGCCATTAAAGTATTTAACTGGCTTACCACGCTCTGGCGGGGCAACATCCGGTTTACCCCGGGCATGATGTTCTGCATAGGGTTTGTAAGCACGTTTATTTCCGGCGGATTAACCGGTATATATGTGGGCAACTCAACCCTGGATATACATGTACATGATACGTATTTTATTATTGCACATTTTCATATTGTAATGGGTGTTTCTGCCTTTATGGGTATGTTCGCCGGCATTTATCACTGGTTCCCTAAAATGTACGGCAGATATATGAACAATACGCTCGGCTATATCCATTTCTGGATTACGCTGGCCTGTGCGTATATTATATTCTGGCCCATGCATTACGAGGGGTTTGCGGGTATGCCGAGGCGTTATTATGATTATTCCAACTGGGAATCCTTCAAGCAGTTTGTGGAACTGAACCAGGTGATCAGCTTTGCCGCTATATTGTCATTCCTGGTGCAGTTGTTGTTTTTATTTAATTTCTTCTACTCTATTTTTAAAGGAAGAAAGGTAACTACCAAAAATCCATGGAGTGCTACCACCCTGGAGTGGACTACACCCATCAGACCGGGGCATGGCAACTGGCCGGGCGAAATTCCGGAAGTACACCGCTGGCCTTATGATTATGGAAAAGATGGTGTAGACTTTATTCCGCAAACGGAACCGGTGACGAAGGATGAATCCGGCGGGCATTAATTGATTATAGCGTAAAGTGATAAAGCGGTAATGCAACGCTTTGCTTTGCGCTGATAAAAACAGATATTTGAAAGTGAGGGAAACATACGATCGGGTGCAGCATTCAGCTTCTTTTGTAGTAATAGACAAGCTCAAAGACTATATGCTGCTGATCAAGTTCACCCTTAGCTTTACCGTAGTATTTTCATGCGTGATCAGTTATTTACTGGCGCCGAATATTACGTTTAATTTTTTATCAGTTCTTTTATTATTTACTGGCGGATTGCTCATTACAGGATCTGCCAATGCCATTAACCAGATAACGGAAAAAGATACCGATGCCCTGATGAAGCGTACGGCTAAACGGCCGGTAGCTAATGGTAAAATGAGTGTTTCCGAAGCCACAGCCTTTGCCGCTGTAGCAGGTGTTGCGGGTATACTGATCGTGGGGTACTGGTTTAACTGGACGGCAGCCATGCTGGGGATGTTCAGCCTGTTCCTGTACGGCTTTATATACACCCCCTTAAAAAAGGTGCATTCCGTTTCTGTATTGGTAGGCGCTATTCCGGGCGCATTGCCCTGTCTTATTGGCTGGGTGGCAGCTACGGATACAATGAGCGCCGGTGGCTGGGCTTTGTTTGCGATCCAGTTTTTTTGGCAATTCCCGCATTTTTGGGCTATTGCATGGGTGGCACATAAGGATTACAGTAAAGCAGGATTCAAGTTGATGCCTTCAGACGCGGGGCCAACGAAATATTCGGCGCTGCAGGCCATTATCTATTCGCTTTTAATGATACCGGTAGGCATCATACCCTACCTGATACACATGAGCGGACAGATTAGCCTGGTGATTATACTGGTGGCCAATTTGTTTATGGTATGGCAAAGTATGCGTTTGTACAGGGAAATGAATGTGCAGGCAGCGAGGAGAGTAATGTTTAGTTCTTATATTTATTTGCCGGTAGTGCTGCTGAGCCTGCTTGCCGATAAAGTAGCGGGCGTGTAGCGGATAATAATGCCGGCTCCTGCTGAAAGCTAAGGGCTGACAGCATATTTATTTTGTTAAATGAAACCAGTTCTAATGATTGAAATGATGAGTGTGCAGCAAAAAAGGATACATCCGTACAAATTTAATATGTGGCTGGGCATTGCGGGGATCATTATGATGTTTGCCGGGCTTACCAGCGCTTATATTGTAAAACGCAGCCAGCCGGGCTGGGAAAGCTTTACGCTGCCGGTTGTGTTTGCTTACTCTACGCTGGTGATACTGGTGAGTAGCGTAACCATACAGGTGGCCCTGCGGGCGTTTAAAGAACACCGGATGGCAAAATACAGGTTGTTCTTTGCGATAACTTCCCTCCTGGGCATATTATTCGTTGCATTGCAGGTGAGCGGCTTTTATCAGTTTGAAGAGCAGGGCATGAAGATGATTGGCATTGGCTCTAACCCGGCATATTCCTTTGTACTGGCTATAGCCGGTTTGCATATTGCGCATGTACTGGGTGGTGTGGTTGCCTTGCTGATTATTTTTTTTAAGGCATTTAGTACAAGGAAACGCAATTATGACAGTACGCCTGTGGAAATAGTAGCTACCTACTGGCATTTTGTAGATATTCTTTGGGTGTACATATTTGTATTTTTTCATTTGTTGCACTAACTGATACTAAAACAGAGCATTTATAATAAAATTTAAATTACATGTCAACACACATACCGGCCGGATATAAATGGTGGACGGGGGGTAAAAGCCCTTATAATGTAAGCTATGGAAAACTGATGATGTGGATTTTCCTGATAAGTGATACATTTACATTCGGCGCTTTGCTTATTTCCTATGGTACTATACGCGTAAGCCATGAGTATTGGCCCGACCCCAACCATGTGTTTAATACATTTCCGCTCATGGGAAATGCTAATCTGCCCCTGGCTTTTGTGAGCCTGATGACCTTTATACTGATCATGAGTTCGGTTACCATGGTACTTGCAGTACATGAAGGCCATAAAAGAAATAAGCAGGGGGTAGCCAAATGGCTGCTCTGGACGATACTGGGCGGATTGATGTTCCTGGGTTGCCAGGCCTGGGAATGGACGCACCTCATTACACATACGCATCCGGTTTTGATTGACGGGCAAATACAGGAAATAGGAGCAACCATAAAGCATAACCATTTTGGGCCTATAGTTCCCGGATTATTCCACAATGGCCACCAGGTTACCTTACCCGGACCTGTTGGCTTTGGAAACTGCTTTTTTGGGATCACCGGTTTTCATGGATTTCACGTTTCCATTGGGGTGTTCTTAAACATATTGATGTATTTCTGGACGGTGAATGGACGTTTTGCCCGTTTAGGACATTATGAAATGGTAGAAAAAATAGGCTTATACTGGCACTTTGTGGATCTGGTATGGGTATTTGTATTTCTTTGTTTTTATCTTATTTAACCGATTTATTGTATTAAAGCATACGCAACACATGGAACATGCAACGCAACACATGGCGGCATCGCCGGAAATTACTTTTCAGCACGAACCTGCTCCTGATACAAAAAGGATATGGAAAACCTTTTGGATACTGCTCATCCTTACGATAGCTGAGCTGGCGCTGGGGTTATCTCACTATGCTTTTCACATGGAAGGATGGGTACTGCTTTTTTTAAAAGGAGGCATGATTATTCTTTCCCTGTGTAAGGCAATTTATATTGTGTCTATATTCATGCACCTTGGCGATGAAGTAAGGAATCTTAAACTTAGCATACTGGTACCACTGTTGCTCTTTGTTTGGTTTATTCTTGCTTTTTTGTGGGATGGCGTGGCATATAAGAACCTGCGCAATAAGTTCAATGTGCCGGCTCCTACTGAACAGGCGGCGCCCCACGATGTACAGAAGCCCGGTACCTTAGATTAGGAAATGTTACTGATCATATTTTATACCATCGCTCCACCGGCGATGGTTTTTTTGTAGATTTATCTAAAATCTTTTACAATGCGACGTGCTTTTTCGCTGCTGCTAAGTGGCTTCCTGCTGGTGAGTTGCTCTTCTACCCGGCAGATTGCAAAAAGATATACAGCAGATGATCAAACTGTTTTTACTTTATTAGAACGGTTAAAGAAGGATGCGGGTGATAAAGACGCGGCAGCTTTGCTGCCGGAAGCGTACAGGCAGGCAGCCGATGTGCGTAAAGCCATGAACAGCAATACTTATAATAATATGAATGCCGGCGACCGCTGGATGGAAATTGCCGGCCAGCTTGAGGTAGCAGCGCAAATGTACAGCCAGATCAAAGCTATACCGGCGGCTGCTAAAATAATACCAAACCCCTGGAACCCCACGCTTAAAATGCAGGAGGCGAAGCAAAAAGCAGCGGAAGAATATTATAACCAGGGACAACATTACCTGTCGTACAACAACCGTCCTTACGGTCAAAAGGCGTATGAAATGTTTGTAAAAGCCAATAACGCGTACCCGCATTACCGTGATGTGGAAGATCGTATACGGGAAGCGCAGGAAATGGCAACGGTTAAAGTGGTGGTTAAGCCGGTAAATTATTATAATAACAACTGGCGTTACTGGGGATTCGATAATGATTACCTGCAGTATGCAATGGTTCGTGATCTTAACAATGCAGCCTATAACAATACTCGTTTTTATAGCGACAGGGAAGCTGAGGCAGGTTTTATAAAAGCAGACAGGGTAGTGGAACTGAATTTTAATGATCTGTATATAGGCAGTATATATACCGACCGGTATACCATACAGCGTTCTAAAAAAATAGAGATAGGCCAAACCCGGTCTGTTCCGGCCAAACCTGTTTATAAAACGGTTACTGCCACCGTGCATGTTACCCGCAGCATACTGCAAAGCCGGGCGTCATTAGATTGCCGCATTTACGACTGGGTAAGCGGAGGTAATATATTAGCCGACCGCTTTCGGGATAACTACACCTGGCAGCATGAAGTGGCGCGCTATACCGGCGACAGGCAGGCTTTAGAACCTTCAGACTGGAACCTGATCAACAGTTCCGCTGCCGACCGTCCGCCGTCACGGGAGGAACTGGCAGAAAGATTAGTGAACAACTGTTATAATCAATTGCTGAACCGGATCCGCAGTGGGGTGCGTTTCTAAATACGCATCTGGTGTTGCGAATAGTGAATCGTGAGGAGTTGAAATTCACTATTGTCCCCGTCCGAACGGCATTCAGCCGGGCGGGCACTTCTATTCTCACTCTTCACGATAACCCAGGCCTCGGGTTTTTCTTAAAAGTTAATGCTTCTTTTTCTCGCCACCACTTCCCATTGGGTAATAATTTTTTTATTTTCTACTACGTAAGCCTTATCATATAAGGCAACGGTTGGGCATATGTGCACCGGCACGCCGTATAGCATATCACCCACATGGTATGCAGCAGCATCTGCCACTTGCAATACTAAGTGTTCTTCGCTTTGCCCTATGGGTACGGCATTGGTGGCATTCAAAAAGTGAACCCGCGGCAACGGGTTTTCCGCGGCAACAGCCTTATGCCCAAGGTCGGTGCAAATGGTATGCTCATCTATGATAGAAATGACCCTTGTAATGACAAGCGCAGCAAAGTCAAAAGGTTCATCCGGAAACAACTGCTTGTATCCCCAGTCGGTAAAAACAAAAGTGCCCGGGCTGCATTCCACATTTTGCCGGCAGGCATGGGTGGGAAAAGTGGGCGTGCCCCCCATTACTATTTTTAACGGCCGCTGATGTGTTGCTGTTATTTTTTGATACAGTGCGGCTACCTGCTGAAATCCTTCATCGCTTTTTTGCTGCCGTATAGTAGTATCCGTATCGCGTATATGCCCGTCATAGCCATGCAGCCCAACCAGCTTTATATTTTTCAGCGACAGGATGAACGCTGCAAGCGGTAAAGCTTTGGCCGGAACGATCCCTGTTCTGTTCATGCCGGTATTCAGATCTATAAAAACATTAATTACAATACCATGCGCTTCAGCCACATCGTTGATATGTTTTGCGGTTGCACCATTATCTGTTAAACATGCAAAATGAACGGCAGGGTATGCCTTAATAAGGTTCGCCAGCCGGTCTGCTTTAGGGCCAACAGGCTGGTAAGCCAGCAATACATCCGGCGCTCCAACAGTTGCCAGCATTTCAGCTTCCGCAATAGTAGCGCATTTGAATTTGGTGATGCCTTCCTCCAGCATCATGCTGCACACTTCTGCTGTTTTGTTGGTTTTAACATGCGGGCGTAGTGTGCCTACATCCTTTACCGCTCTTTTCGCCAAACGGATATTTTCTTTTACCCGTTCTTTATACAGCAACAATGCCGGTGAATCTGTATTGTCAATATCATCAACAAAGTACCATGCTTCTGCTGAACCATTTGTAAGCATCATAATCTTTTTATTAAGCCAGTTCAAATATTGCTTCTATCTCAACCGGTATATTACCCGGCAAAGAGCCCATGCCCACGGCGCTGCGTACGCCAACACCATTTTCCTCTCCCCATATGGCGGCAAACAATTCACTGCAGCCGTTAATTACATAGGGCTGTTTTTCAAATTCGGGTGTACAGTTTACCATGCCCAGCACCTTAACTACCCGCTTTACATTGTCGAGACTTCCAATATGCGCCCTTATAGTTGCCAGCATGGTTAACCCTACCTGCTTTGCAGCCCGTTTACCCTGTTCCTCATCCATGTCCTTGCCAATACGCCCCTTTATAAGTGTTTGGTCTTCCAGTACGGGTCCGTGCCCCGAAAGATAAAGATGATTGCCATCAATGAGGCAGGGTTTGTAAACGCCCATGGGTTTTGGCGCAGGTGGTAAAGTTAATCCTAAACGAACTACGCGTTCTTCGGCTGTTCCGTCTTGCATA
>CAYVEI010000029.1:0-34792 GCA_964450515.1 uncultured Terrimonas sp.
TCAACATCGCTTTCATTTCTCGTCCTGCGGACGAAACGAAAGCTTAGTTATTGTGCGTCACCCTATGCGACTTCTAACAATTATATCATTTTTATTATTATGGACAAGTTCATATTCTCAAAATAATGAGATATTTAAACTTGTTTTCAGTGACAAAAGCAATTTTGACATCACAACCCTATTAGACAACAAAAGACCGACCGTTTATTATGTTTTGAGTACAACTGATGGATGGAATACATATCGCTTCCACCTGGACGAAGACCTGACATCTGAAATCGTAAGAAAGCGATTAGAGCGTGACGAGCACTCACCCTACAACCACAGTTATATTTTTAGAGATACAGTGGTTGACAAATTTTTCGATGCCAGGCAAAAGGATTACCTGTACTGGAAGGCACAATCTATCAAACCAAGAAAACTTGCCGACACATTTAAAATGTTTAAACTGATAAAGTCATTTAAAGCAGCAAAAAATGGCTTTTTCTTTTCAGTATCTGACCCAATCTTTACGGTAGGAAATTCATATTGGGAAAAATAAAAAGTACGTTTCAAAAGGAAAAAATGCGGTACTTAACACTTTGGAACAGCTCGGATATTTACAAACAGATACTCTGTCAATCGTTTAAAGCGCCAACCATCACACACTTTGGACAAGAATTCCAGATTATCAAACAGCATATTTAGATGAGTTAGCAGAAGAACGAAAAGTATTTGAATATTGGTTTCACGCTGCTTCCTATCTTCCAATGAAAGGTTTTCGCTTTATATTGCCTCAAATGTTAGATGTAAAACAAAGTGAAACGCATTATTACAATGCAGACACAAAAATTATGAAATATGTACTGGACACCGTTCGTACAGAAGGTCCTCAAAAAAAAGCAGGAGATTTTAGAAATGAAACCAAAAAAGCAGGAAGCTGGTGGAGTTGGAAACCTACAAAAGTAGCTCTTGAAAGACTTTTATGCAAGGAGATTGGATGGTTTGGAGTTGAAACGGAGTGCAAAAAACATATGATATTAGTGAAAAGGTTTTACCAAAATCAATTAACACTACAATACCAACTCAACTTGAATTTGCCGAATATTTAGTTAAAACTTATTTACAAGCCTACGGATTTTGATAAAATTTAGATGCGTTTGCCCTGGCATGACTACCGTTCCGAAACCTCATGACCTTTGTCATCAATACGTTTTTAAACCCGTATTGAACTTCGTTTATAATAAATCTATATTTACAAAAAGACTGTATTTTGAAGAATAGCCCTGTTGCCGGCGCCAGCGCAAAACAACAAAAGCGCCGGCCAGTTGAAAAAAAGCGGCTCAGCGCCGGCTATACCCTGAATAATAATGTGCAATTTATTCGTGGCGGAGCTGCTTATTTTAACCGGATGCTGCAAATGATTGACCAGGCAAAAGAAAGCATACACCTGCAAACTTATATTTTTGATGACGACGCTACCGGAAGATCAGTAGCGGATGCGCTGAAAAAAGCCGCGCAAAGAGGTGTTAAGGTGTATATGATGCCCGATGGCTACGCATCTAAAGTATTATCCAGGTCCTTCATCCGTGAACTCAGGGTGGCGGGCGTGCATTTTCGTTTTTTTGAGCCCCTGGTGAGGAGTAAATATTTCTATTTTGGGAGGCGGTTGCATCATAAGATCATAGTAACCGATACACAATACGCCATGGTGGGCGGATTAAATATTACCGAGCGGTATAACGACCGCCCCGGCTATACGGCATGGCTGGATTTTGCCGTATGGGTTGAAGGAGAGATCGTAAAAGAATTATGTGTGCTTTGCTGGAAAACATGGAAAGGGTTTCCGGCAAAAACAGGCGCATTGCCCTGCGAACAGGAATACCTGCAGGCGCCCTCCCTGCCCGGAGCCTCAAGCCGGGTACGCATGCGCATTAACGACTGGGTGCGCAATAAGCACGAAATATCACGCAGCTACATTGAAATGCTGAAAACCGCTCAATCACATGCAGTTATTTTGTGCAGCTATTTTTTACCAGGTGAAACCTTCAGAAAAAAACTTTCACTTGCCGCAAAAAGAGGGATAAAGATCAGGATCATTCTTGCCGGCCTGTCGGATATAAAACTGGCAAAATATGCCGAAAGGTATATTTACGACTGGTTGTTGCGAAACAATGTAGCTATTTACGAGTACCAGGGAAATGTATTACACGGAAAGGTGTCGGTTTGTGATACCAGGTGGTTAACCATTGGCTCCTATAACATTAATAATATCAGCGCTCATGCCAGTATTGAATTAAACCTTGATATACACGACGAAAATTTTGCCGCCGAAGTGGAAAGGATACTCGAAGATATTATTGAAAATGAATGTATTGAGGTAACAAGGGCAATGCTTGTTCAAAAACGCAGCCTCCTGAAGCGCTTTATATGGTGGTGCTCCTATCAAACCGTTAAGGGGCTGATCTATCTTTTTACCTTCTATTTCAGGAAAAAAAATTAAGGGGAATGCAAAGCACTAAGGAGGCTGTCGGCAGCAATTAGCTTTAAGCAGCACAACTTATACCTGACTATTCCTGCCTCAGCCTATCGTTACCACTTTTCACTCCCCAATTCCTTTCCTACCAGAACAGGGTGTACAATGCTATCAGTATACCGGTAACCAGTATGGCGCCTGCGGCAAAGCCGGGATTGGTTTTGAACATTGACCTGTCTATTTCCAGCCCGTTGGTTTTAACGCCTTTGCTGTTTTCATATACACTAATAATGTACATGCCGGCAACAGCAATAACAAACACAAAAAACATCCTGTCTATAAATGGTATTTCGTATAGCGAGCTCCCGTCTTTTTGCAGTACCAGTTTGGAAAAGCCAAACGGGCTCAGCCATTCGAGATTGGCTATAGAAGGTAATATTTTAAAAAGGATAGACAGCGTAAAGCCTCCTACAGTGGCAAAAAGCGCCGCGTTGGAGGTAGTTTTTTTCCAGAAAAAGCCTAAAATGAACATGGCAAATATTCCCGGAGAAACAAAGCCGGTATATTCCTGGATGTATTCAAATCCGCCCTTTTTATCAATACCCAGGAAGGGCGCGATAATAACAGCCAGCAGCATAGATATGATTACCACAATGCGCCCGATATTTACCATTTTCTTTTCTCCCGCTTCGGGGTTTACCTTCTTTTTGTAAATATCAAGCGTAAAAATGGTGGAGATACTATTGGCCTTGCCTGCCAGGGAAGCTACCACTGCCGCCGTAAGCGCCGCAAATGCAAGCCCTTTTAATCCTGCGGGCAATAAATTTAATAAAACCGGATAGGCTTTGTCGGGCTGCAATTCACCATTTACCAGCATTTCCTGTTGAAAATACCCGTTTTCATGCAGCACAAAAGCGGCAATACCGGGCAGCACCACTATTACAGGCATAAGCAGCTTTAAAAAGGCGGCAAATAAAAGTCCGTTCCTTGCCGTTTTTAAATCTGCGCCCAAGGCACGCTGGGTAATGTATTGATTACAGCCCCAGTAATTCAGGTTCACGATCCACATGCCTCCAATAAGTACCGATAGTCCGGGTAGGCTGAGATAGCTGGGATTGTCTTTTTTAAAGATCATGTGAAAATGATCATTGGCATTTTCGGTAAGTAGCTTAAAGCCGGCAACCACGCCGCCATCTGAGCCAAAATGCGTAGCCACGAGGTTAAGCGCCAGGTAGGTAGTAACCAGCCCGCCTAATATCAAAAAGAAAACCTGCACCACGTCTGTATAGCCGATTACCTTCATACCGCCAAGCGTAATGATAATGGCAAAAACGGCCAGGAACAGCATGCATAAGGTAAAGTTGATACCCGAAATGCTGCTAATGGCCAATGCGCCAAGGAATAATATGGAAGTAAGATTAACCACTACATACAATAACAGCCAGAATACCGCCATGATCATTGCTACCGTGCTGTTGTACCGTTGATTAAGGAACTGCGGCATAGTATAGATCTTGTTCTTGAGGTATACCGGTATAAAAAATATGGCTACCACCAGCAGGGTAGCCGCCGCCATCCATTCGTAGGTGGAGATGGCAAGCCCCATAGTAAACCCGTTTCCGCTCATTCCAATGAACTGCTCTGCAGAAATGTTGGATGCAATAAGCGATGCGCCTATAGCCCACCAGGTAAGCGAGCCTTCCGCAAGGAAAAAATCTTTGGTATCGGTGCTTTTCTTTTTCTTGCGCTGGTATATCCAGTAGCCATAGATAGCAACGATCAGAAAGTAAATAATAAAAACAAGATAGTCTTTGGTAGAGAGGTAGTTGTTCATAACAAATCAAATCGTTTAAATGTTTGGGTTTCACCTGGTTTTATGGAACGGATGTTATTCATCATTTGGTTGTCACTGATATTTTGGGCGGATAAAGATTAGTGTTTTTGGCGATAAGAACAAATTCAATTCCTGCAGACCTTAATTTTTTCTTCCCCGGATACCTTATTTTTTTCGAACTTAGGTCATAACTTCATGGCTTATCTTTTAAACGGATTATAATGGCCAACGAACAGGTAAAAAAATGGGGAACGCTGGAAGGAAAAGATGTGCTGCAGTATACACTGGTTAATAAGAAAGGCGTAACGGTAAAAATATTGAACTACGGAGGTACGATCACTAATATCATTACGCCAAACAAAACAGGCGAAAGAGGCAATATTATATTGTGTTTCGATTCGCTGGAAGGCTACCTGCAAAAGAATAATCCTTTTTTTGGCTGCTTAGTTGGGCGATATGCCAACCGCATTGCCAACGCCCGTTTTTCGTTAAACGGTAAAGTATACCAGTTGGCGCCGAATAATGATGGCAATACCCTGCACGGGGGTATAAAGGGATTTGATAAAAAAGTGTGGGATGCCGTTTTTATACCGGAAAACGCTTCGCTTCGGCTTACTTATAAAAGCCCCGATGGCGAGGAAGGCTATCCCGGCAACCTAACCGTTACCGTTGTGTATACTTTATCGGAAGAAAATGAGCTGGTCATTGATTATACTGCTATTACGGATGCCGCCACACCGGTTAACCTTACCAATCATGCCTATTTTAATTTATCGGCAGGCAGTGATGCCACTGTGCTGGATCATGAACTGATGCTGCGGTCGGGTTATTATACCACAATCAACAACAAGGTTATCCCTACCGGCGACCTGGTTCCCGTAAAGGATACCCCTTACGATTTCACTTCTCCCAAAAAGATCGGAAAGGATATTGGTGCAACAGGAAATGGCTACGACCATAACTTTGTGCTGGGTAATAATACAGGTAAGCTGCAAACCATCAGCACATTGTATCATGCGGCCAGCGGCCGGCTTATGGAAACCGCCACCACACAGCCGGGAGTGCAATTGTACACGGGTAATTATTTAGATGGCAGCCTGCGGCATACGCCCGATAATATAGCATATCATAAGCACGCAGGGGTTTGCCTCGAAACCCAGCATTACCCCGATTCGCCCAACCAGCCGGCATTTCCCAACAGTATTTTGCGGCCGGGTGAAAAGTATCACCAGGTAACCGTGTATAAATTCTCGGTTCAATAAGTTTGGAGCATGCCGGTGCAGGGATATTAATTTCCGGAATTTCAGCTAAATTTGCAGCCATAAAACAAGCGAATCAATAAGTAAAACCCATGATTTTACCCATTATAGCATATGGTGCCCCGGTACTGAGAACAGTGTGTAAAGATATAGGGCCCGACTATCCCAGATTAGATAAGCTGATTGAGGATATGTGGGAAACCATGTATGCTTCCAGCGGGGTAGGGCTTGCGGCGCCCCAGGTTAACCGCGATATCCGCATTTTTGTTATAGACAGTACCCAGGTGTTTTCGGGCATGGATGAGGGAGAACGCAATAAATATCCGGATACGCCCGGAATTAAGCAGGTTTTCATTAATGCCCACATTAAGGAACTGGATGGTAAAGAGTGGGCCTATAACGAAGGCTGCCTCAGCATTCCCAAAATACGGGAAGATATTTACCGCAATGAGGAAGTAACCATCGCATATTTGAATGAACAATTTGAGCCCCGCACTGCAACATTTAACGGAATAACAGCAAGGGTCATTCTTCATGAATACGATCATATTGAAGGTAAATTATTTATTGATTACCTGAAGCCCTTTAAGCGCAGGCTGATGAAGGGTAAGTTAGACGATATTTCGAAAGGAAAAGTGAATGTTGATTACAAAATGTCTTTTGCAAAGTAAATACCGGCATATAACGCAATTCCTGCTGTTGTTTTTTTTACTTCCCGTGTTGCTCCCTGCCCAGCAGAACGATACCGTGATGGTGGATAAAAAAGTGATTACACTGTCGGAGGTCATCATCCGTAATAACATAAACATTCCTTCCTTTATTGAAAAAGTAAAAAACGACACCACTTTTTACAAGGCTTTCCGCAACCTGCGTATACTGAATTTCACTTCGCTGAATGACATCCGCATGTTTGATAAAAAAAGAAGGGTGAAGGCCGCCTTATACAGCAAAACCACGCAATGGGCCGATAAGGGCTGCCGGCATACCAGCATTGTACAGGAAGAGGTTACAGGTGATATGTATAACAAAAAGCGGCAGTATAATTATTACACGCCCGAATTATATGCCAGTCTTTTCTTTGCCCCCGATACCATTTGCGGTGAAACCAATATAGTAAAAGGACCAGAGCTGAACCTGAAGGGAAAATCGGGGATGGCTAAACGTAAGGAACAATTAAAAATGCTTTTTTTTAACCCCGGCAAAGCCATACCCGGCCTGCCGTTCATAGGCAGCAAAACAGCCATTTTTGAAGAAGATATGGCGCCGCTCTACGATTATCACCTCGACCTGCAGGAGCATCTTGGCGAACTGTGCTACCTGTTTGTTATAAAGGCCAAAGCAGGATTAAAAGGAGCAAAAAAAGACCGGGTAGTAATTGATGAAATGACCACCTGGTTTAGTGTAAATACATTTGAAGTGCTGGCCAGGAACTATGCCATGAGCTACAAAGCGGGCGTATACGATTTTGATGTGGAGATGCAGGTGGAGATGACAAAAGCCAATGGTTACCTGGTTCCGAAATTATTGCGCTATACCGGCAACTGGGATGTGATCTTTAAAAAAAGGGAAGACGGCGTTTTTACGGCAACACTCTTTGATTTCGGGAGAAGAGAATAGTGAGGGTGGGGGAGTGAAGGCTGAATGGTGTCTTGTCTTACGTTTATCATTTATCGTTTCTCGTCTATCGTTTCACGAGATGAGAAGAGAAAAGAGAGGTGAAATATTATTTACTATTGCCCCTTCACCTAATAATAGGTATATTCTGATTAACTTAATACTACTTTTTCACTTCTTAATTATAACAAGGTGTTTGCAGTAACCATACTTGGCAATAACTCGGCGCTTCCTATGCACAACAGGCATCCCACTGCCCAGGTGGTTTATTATGATGAGCATCTTTTTTTAGTAGATTGCGGCGAAGGCACGCAAATACAAATGAACCGCTATAAGATCCGCCGTAACCGTATCCGTTATATATTCATTTCCCATTTGCACGGCGATCATTATTTTGGATTGCCCGGTTTGCTTACCAGTTACGGATTAAACGGGCGTACGGAAGACCTCTGGATATTTTCACCACCGCTGCTCCGGGAAATTATTGAAATGCAACTAAAAGCCTCCGATACGGTTTTGCCTTACCCTTTACATTTTGTTGCCATTGAAAAGGAAGCCGTACTGGTTAATGAAAAGAAGATAACGGTAAGCTGCTTTGCGGTAAATCATCGTATACCCTGCTGGGGTTTTATGTTTAAGGAAAAGAACAAGCCCTTAAAGCTGGATGGTGAAAAGCTGAGGGCATACGCCATCCCTTCTTCCTTTTACCAGCGGCTTAAGGCAGGGGAAGATTATATTACTAAAGACGGGGTGGTTATAAAAAATGACTGGCTTACCCTTCCGGTAGCGCCTGTAGAAAGTTATGCTTATTGCGCCGATACGGTTTATGATGAAAGCCTTGCTGAAAAATGTAAGGCTGTTGATCTTTTATATCATGAAGCTACATATCTTGATAACCAAAAAGAAAAAGCTGCCGGCCGTATGCACTCCACCAGCAGTCAGGCGGCGGCTATTGCTTTAAGAGCCGGCGCCGGCAAACTACTGATCGGGCATTTCAGCAGCCGCTATGAAACCTTGGATGATTTTATTACGGAAGCCCGGGCTGTGTTTCCCAATACAGATTTGGCTATAGAAGGGGCAACATATATTATACGTAAATAGAAAGGTTACCGGTTGAAGGCATTGAATATATTTCTGTTTTCCAGTAAAATAGTTGGCATGATTTTCTTTTGAGTCTTAATATTATTTATTCTTAAAACCAGCACTTGTATGAAAAAAACATTTTTTCGTTTGCTTCAGGTTACTATGTTTGTTGCTATGGCCGGCATCTGGCTTTTTTCGTGTAAACCCAAAATAAGCGACCAGGATATAGAAGCCAAAATTCAATCCAACACGGCTTTATCACACCTTGTAGCCACCGTGCAGGATGGCGTAGTTACGCTTAGCGGGGAAGCTAAAGATCAGGCCGATCAAATGGACAGTGAAGCTGCGGTTAAAAGTATAGAAGGGGTGAAGCAGGTGATCAACAATACCACCATTGCTCCGCCTCCGCCGCCCGCTCCTGTTGAAATTGCGGCAGATGATCCTTTAACTAAAGGCATTGCAGATGCGCTTAAGGATTTCCCCACGGTTAAAGCCACTGCTGCTGATGGCATCATTACCGTTACCGGCGAAACCACGGCGGCTAACTGGAAGAAAATTAAAATGGCGCTGGATGGCTTAAAGCCTAAGAAAGTAGATGCTACCGCGCTGACCATTAAATAACCTAAAAAACTAAACTTATATGGCACTACAGGATAAATACAAACAGTTAGTAGATACGGCAAGCGCTTCGGGCGTGGCCAATTTGCAGGTAAGGGAGCAGGATGGCGTATTGTATATTGATGGTGAAGCGCCGTCGGGCAGTGTAAAGGATCAATTGTGGGATATATACGGGAAAATAGACCCCAACTTTTTATCGGGCGATGTGGTAATGAACGTAAAGGTAGCCACTGCTGTGGCAGGAGCTAAGGCCAAAGTAACAACGGAAACGTCTAACCTGAATATTCGTAAAGGCCCTGGTACCGACCAGCCCATTGTTGGCAAAGCGGCGCACAACGAGCTGGTAACGCTGGTGAGCAAAGCAAACGACCAGTGGTGGCTGATCAGAACAGATGATGGAGAAGAAGGGTATGCGTATGCACAGTATTTAACGCCGGAAGAATAGGAGTATACTTTCTTTATGAGATATAAGGGAATACTGTTTTGGTATTCCCTTTTTTGGTTCTGCACGTCCAGATACAGTCTGCTCCCTTTGTTCTATTTTTATCACCAATTGAAGAAACCTTGATCCGCTGCTGTCTGGTCTTATAGCAAAGGGTTATTGTGCTTTGCCACACAATATAGACCGGCTGTGAAAAACTCCATTGTGACATAAGATTAGTGCCTGAATTGCTAAAGATTTAAATTTAAACCGGATAAATCCTGATTATCTGGCTATAATTTAAGAAATTTGCGGTTCTCTTATAAATTCGTAAAAAATGAGCAGTAAACCGGCAACATTATTTGATAAAGTGTGGGATTCCCATGTGGTAAGAAAAATTGAGGATGGACCCGATGTGTTTTTTATTGACCGTCATTTTATTCATGAGGTAACCAGCCCGGTGGCCTTTTTGGGTTTGGAGCAAAGGGGGTTAACGGTAATGTTCCCCGGTAAAACATTTGCTACCGCCGATCATAACACACCCACCATCAACCAGCACCTTCCCGTGCAGGATCCGCTTTCGTCCAATCAGCTAAAAGCATTGGAAACTAATTCCGGAAAATATGGCATTTCACATTGGGGACTGGGAAATCCCAAAAACGGAATTGTGCATGTGGTGGGTCCTGAAAACGGCATTACCCAGCCGGGCATGACCATTGTTTGCGGCGATTCGCATACATCTACCCACGGCGCTTTTGGCGCTATTGCCTTCGGCATCGGTACCTCCGAGGTAGAAATGGTGCTGTCTTCCCAATGTATTATGCAGCCCAAGCCAAAGAAAATGCGTATCAGCGTTAATGGCAGGCTGGGGAAGGCTGTTACGCCCAAAGATGTGGTGCTTTATATTATTTCCAAGCTAACCGCTGCAGGCGCTACCGGCTATTTTGTTGAATACGCCGGGGATGTTTTTGAACAGATGAGCATGGAAGGCCGCATGACGGTGTGCAACATGAGTATTGAAATGGGGGCAAGAGGCGGGATCATAGCGCCGGACGAAACAACATTCGCTTATATAAAAGGAAAAGATAAAGCGCCTAAAGAAGAAGCCTGGGATAAGGCCATGGCTTACTGGAAAACCTTAAAAACAGATGAAGGCGCCGGCTTCGACAGGGAGTATCATTTTGATGCCGCAGATATTGAACCCATGATCACTTTTGGCACTAACCCCGGTATGGGCATGGGTATCAGCAACCGTATTCCCGTATCGGCAGAAACAGGAAGCGGAAAATCGAGCTATGAAAAATCGCTCAATTATATGGGATTCCGGGAAGAAGAGCCGATGCTCGGCAAAAAAGTAGATTATGTTTTCATAGGCAGTTGTACCAATGGCCGTATCGAAGATTTTCGCGCATTTGCTTCTATTATAAAAGGCCGCAAAAAAGCGGATCATGTTACTGCATGGATCGTTCCGGGTTCACATGTAGTGGAGCAGCAAATAAAAGAAGAAGGCATACTCGATCTTTTATTAGACGCGGGATTTCAACTGCGCCAGCCCGGTTGTTCGGCATGCCTGGCAATGAATGACGATAAAATTCCTGCCGGCAAATACGCGGTAAGCACCAGCAACCGGAACTTTGAAGGCAGGCAGGGCCCCGGCGCCAGAACAATGCTGGCCAGTCCGCTGGTAGCGGCGGCGGCAGCGGTTACGGGTGTGGTTACAGACCCAAGAGAATTGATTGCTGAGGAGAAGGTATGAGGCATAAGGTATAGGGCTCCAAAAAAAACTATAAACTACAAACTACAAACTCCGAAATGGCTTACGATAAATTTACAGTACTCAAAAGCACCGCGGTGCCTATGCCTGTTGAAAATGTAGACACCGACCAGATCATTCCCGCCCGTTTTTTAAAGGCAACGGAAAGAAAAGGATTTGGCGATAATCTTTTCCGCGACTGGCGCTATAACAACGATAATACTCCTAAAAAGGATTTTGTGCTGAACAACCCGCTGTATGCCGGTAAAATCCTGGTTGGCGGTAAAAACTTTGGTAGCGGCAGCAGCCGCGAACATGCGGCATGGGCCATTTACGATTATGGTTTTCGTTGTGTGGTGTCGAGCTTTTTTGCAGACATTTTTAAAAACAATTCCATCAACGTGGGCATCCTCCCGGTTCAGGTAAGTGAAATATTTTTAGATAAAATATTCACTGCTATTGAAGCCAACCCCAAAAATGAAATAGAAATAAACCTTCCCGAACAAACCATCACCATTCTTTCAACAGGAGAATCGGAATCGTTTGACATTAACGGGTATAAGAAAAATAACCTCACGAATGGGTACGATGATATTGACTACCTGCAGGCAATGAAAGCAGATATCCGTTCATTTGCAGCCATAAGTTTATACTAAAAGATTACCTGAAAATGCCGGCAGCCCAACGCTATATTGAAATAATGGATACCACGCTCAGGGATGGAGAACAAACCAGCGGCGTATCTTTTTCCGCTTCAGAAAAATTAACGATCGCCAAGCTTTTGTTGTCGGAAGTAAAGGCAGACCGGATTGAGGTTGCTTCGGCCCGCGTGTCGGAAGGTGAATTTGATGCGGTAAAGCGAATTACCAAATGGGCGAAAGCCAACGGGTATCTGAACAGGGTGGAAGTGCTCACTTTTGTTGACGGAGACGTATCCGTGCAGTGGATGCAGAAAGCCGGGGCAAAAGTAATGAACCTGCTTACCAAAGGCTCATTGAATCATTTAACGCACCAACTGAAGAAAAAACCCGAACAGCATTTCGCAGATGTTGCCGCCGTTATAGCCCTTGCCGGGAAAAAAGGAATAGCCTGTAATGTATACCTCGAAGACTGGAGCAATGGTATGCGGTATTCAAAAGATTACGTTTTTCAATATCTCGATTTCCTGCAGCATCAGCCTGTTAAAAGAATAATGTTGCCCGATACACTGGGTGTTCTGATCCCTTCGGAAACGTATCAGTATATATCTGAAATCGTTGCGCGTTATCCGGCTATCCATTTCGATTTTCATGCGCATAACGATTACGACCTGGGAACGGCAAATGTGCTGGAAGCAGTGAGGGCAGGCGCTCATGGCATTCATCTTACCATAAACGGCATGGGTGAAAGGGCAGGTAATGCACCCCTGGCCAGCGCTATAGCCGTTTTGAATGATTTTATGCCAAAAGTAAAAACAGCGGTGGCCGAAAAATCACTCTATACGGTGAGTAAGCTGGTGGAAACATTTTCAGGATTTCGCATTCCTGTAAATAAGCCGGTAGTGGGAGAAAACGTGTTTACCCAAACGGCAGGCATTCATGCAGACGGCGATAAAAAAAATAAACTATACTACAGCGACCTGATGCCGGAACGCTTTGGCCGCCAGCGAAAATATGCCCTGGGCAAAACCAGCGGCAAAGCCAATATTGAAAACAATTTGCAGCAACTGGGCATACACCTGTCTGATACCGATTTGAAAAAAGTAACGCAACGGATCATAGAGCTGGGCGACAGGAAAGTAGATGTTACCCAATCGGATCTTCCTTATATTATTTCAGATATATTGAACAGTGATGTTACGGAAGAAAAAGTAAAAATAGAGAACTATGTGCTAACACATTCCAAAGGACTCAATCCGTCGGTAACAATAAAGGTTGTGATAGCCGGCGAATTGTTTGAAGAGCATGCGCAGGGCGACGGGCAATACGACGCGTTTATGAATGCGCTCAAGAAAGTATATAAGCACAAAAAACTGGAGTTGCCGCTTTTAACCGATTATGCGGTTCGCATACCACCCGGCGGCAGAAGTGATGCTTTGTGTGAAACGATTATAACATGGCAGTACAATAATAAGGAATTCAAAACACGCGGGCTCGACAGTGATCAAACCGTGTCGGCAATTAAAGCCACGCAAAAGATGTTGAATAGTATAGAGTGAGAGTGAACTTGAAGTGTAGAATTTTGTGTTCTTTGTGACTTCTTCCCGCTCTTTGTGATTAATTTTTTACCGCAAAGCGCACAAAGAATGCGCAAAGTTGCACGAAGAAAATGGTTATATGAAAATTGATCCGTTGTCTCGAGAAGACCGGCTTGGTTTTCAGGATGAGAGGAATAAGTATTTTGTGTTCTTTGGGGCCTTCTTCCCGTTCTTTGCGGTTAAGCCTTACAACACCAAAATAGCTAACTATGAACCCAGATTCGGCTACTTTAGATTATCGTATCCTGGGCTGCGCTCTTGAAGTACACAAAGCTTTAGGCCCCGGCTTGTTGGAAAGTGCATATAAAGAATGCCTTTATTACAAATTGATCAAATCCGGTCTTTGGGCGCAAAAGGAAAAACCGATGCCCCTGATATTTGAAGAGGTGAAGCTGGAATGTGGTTATAGAATTGACATTTTGGTAGAAAATAAAATAGTATTGGAGTTGAAAGCGGTTGAAGCGCTTAATGATGTACACCTGGCACAGATACTTACGTACATGCGGCTTGGAAACTACAACCTGGGGCTATTGATAAACTTTAATGTGAAAGCACTAAAACAAGGTATAAGAAGAGTAATTCTTTAAACAAAAATCATATACTATTTTTACCGGTATTTGTATGATAGATAAATAAAACAAAATGGCAACCAAAAAAATCTTAATTGTTCCCGGCGATGGGATAGGACAGGAAGTAACAGCAGTTGGTAAAAAAGTATTAGATAAAATTGCAGCTCAATTTGGTCACAGTTTTTCCTATGATGAAGCATTGATTGGTCATGTGGCCATTGAAGCTACGGGAGATCCGTTACCCGTTGAATCGCTGGCAAAAATGAAGCAGTCGGACGCTGTGTTGTTTGGCGCGGTAGGTCATCCCAAATATGATAATGATCCATCGGCTAAGGTAAGACCGGAACAGGGCTTGCTGAAAATGCGCAAGGAACTGGGTTTGTATGCCAATATCCGTCCTATTAAATTATTTGACGAATTGCTGGGCGCTTCCAGCATCAAGCCCGAAATATTGAAAGGCGCCGATATTATGTTTTTCCGGGAGCTAACCGGCGATATTTATTTTGGCGAAAAAGGAAGAAAGAACAATGGCGATACAGCTTATGATGTGGCGGAATACAGCCGCTATGAAGTAGAGCGCATTGCCCGTAAGGCATTTGAATCGGCCGGAACAAGAAGAAAAAAATTATGCTCGGTTGATAAAGCCAATGTAATTGAAACTTCCCGTTTATGGAGAGAAGTAGTGCAAAAGGTAGCGTTGGAATACCCGGATATAGAAGTGGAGCACCAGTTTGTAGATGCTACTGCCATGCTGCTCATCAAAGATCCCCGCCGTTTTGATGTTGTGGTTACGGCCAATTTGTTTGGCGATATACTCACCGATGAAGCTTCTCAGATAGCCGGTTCCATGGGTATGCTGGCTTCGGCTTCTATTGGAGATGGCACAGGAGTGTACGAACCCATCCATGGTTCCGCGCATGATATTACCGGCAAAGGCATTGCCAACCCGCTGGCTTCCGTTTTATCGGCTGCTTTATTATTGGATATTTCTTTTGGAATGAAAGCCGAATCCGATGCGGTTATCAATGCTGTTGATAAAGTACTTAAATCAGGTTTTCGTACTAAGGATATTGCCGATGCGCAAACACCGGCTGATAAAATTTTAGGCACCACCGCAATGGGGGAAGAAGTGCTAGGATATTTGGGTTAAGAAAAATGTTGTGAAGTGAGTGGTGGGTAGTGAATGACGAGTTTTCCTATCGGGTTTGCATTCTATAAAAGGTTTAATGATCGTCTGTTCCTGAAGCAAAAGAAGCCCTTTCGTAGAAACGAAAGGGCGTTAGTGATTGCTTGCTTTATGACTCCGCAGTTACGGGTGGAATCGAACCACCGTAAAAGGACTTGCCCGCCTTTGCCTGTCCGCTCGGCCACGTAACTCGTATGTTGCGCCTGTTAAAACCGCTCATGCCTTATTGTGGCTTAAGCAATACTACCATTTCATGGATTCCTTTCTCCATGATTAATTTTTTTTCAGTAAAATCCTTATGCTCTATTGTGCATTGCACAGGTAAGCGCTGCCAGGTCTTCAAAATAAAGCTGCCATCCCTGCCGCTTATCGTTTCTTCTTCACCACTTACAATGCAGATATAGGCTCCGTTAACCGGTTTACCCGTTCCCTCTTCCACCAGTTTGCCAGCTATAATTACCGCGTCTGTATGAAGCACTCCCGGAGTAATTAATAATAGTAATATGCAGGCCAACCAATACGGGCTAAAGAAATATTTCATAGCGGGAAGATGAGGAAGAAAAATGATAGAGGAAAATGCGCATTGTCAGCTACTTAACATCGCGCCATGGAATTAGTGATAAGATGCAAAAAACTATTCATCATGAAGCAAATATAGTGTTGATTTATTAGTCTACAAAATTTATAGACTAATAATTTTCATTTTTCCCACTCAGGCACAGCCTTAAAAAAATAATGTAAAATTGTTGATAATATTTACCTGATTATCACGTTTTTGGAAGAATAGGATGTTACTTTGCCTGTTCATTTTTAGACACTTATAAACATTAATTGTGTTATGCATCATGTTTTGGTTAAAGCTGTGGAAAACACCGCTGTGAAAGGATCCGGTTCTGCTGTTCATTATTTTCAACGGGTTGCGTTTTTGGTGTCTTTATTTGCTTTTGTGTTGCTTTCCGCAGGTTGCGGACAAAGCTTTTCAGAAACAGACCAGGCAAAAGACAGCAGTGCCATACAGCTTCAGGAAGATGTGTCGGTAAAACAGCATACACCTGCACCGATTGATACTGCATTGTATGATCAGAAAAATATACAGTTGGCCAATGGCGACAGTTCAGGCTTGTGGCCGGTGAATGCGCCTTATCCGCTTCCGGGCGCTATCTTTCCCTTTAAGAGAGTAGTTTCCTATTATGGTAACCTGTATTCGAAGCGGATGGGGATATTAGGCGAATTGCCGCCTGCTGAAATGTTAGCCAGGCTAAAGGAAGAAGTTGATAAATGGGAAGCCGCAGATACCACTACTAAAGTTTTACCGGCTTTGCATTATATAGCGGTAACTGCACAGGAAAGCCCTGGGAAAGGCGGGAAATACAGGCTACGCATGCCTTTTCACCAGGTAGATTCTGTTTTGAGCATGGCCGCACAAATTGATGCCATAACCTTTTTGGATGTGCAGGTGGGATTGAGCACTTTGCAGGAAGAGATCCCGCAATTAGAAAAGTATTTAATAATGCCCAATGTACATTTGGGCATAGATCCCGAATTTTCAATGAAGGGCGGGCAGCGGCCGGGCACAGTTATCGGCACTTTTAGTGCAGATGATATTAATTATGTTACGGGTTACCTGGCCAACCTGGTTAAAGAGCATAATCTTCCCCCCAAAATATTAGTAGTACACCGTTTCACGCAGGGAATGGTAACCAATTATAAGCAAATCAAAACCCGTTCTGAAGTTCAGATCGTAATGGATATGGATGGCTGGGGACTGCAGGCGCGCAAAATAAATACCTACAGGCAATACATTTATAAAGAACCTGTGCATTATGCAGGATTCAAAATCTTTTACAAGAACGATTTCAGGGAACCCAACAGCCGCACCATGACGCCTGAAGAAGTGCTGCAGCTTAAGCCCCGGCCGATATATATACAGTATCAGTAGTAAGTGGTAAGCGGTAAGTAGTAAGTGGTAAGTTCACCGGCAGGCTATAAAATTATAACAATGTTTTGCCATCATAACGGCTGCCGGGCGGCGCTTTATGCTTAATTTTGCGCCTTAATTAAAAATATTGTAAATGCGAAAGCTACTTATTGTATTGAGTTTTGCCTTTATGCTGGCATCCTGCGCCGATAAGGGTAAATCTGCAGCCGGCGGAAAAGCATCGGGCAACACTACCTATCTCTTAACCGGTAATATTAATGGACTGGATAATGGATGGGCTTATTTGTATCACCCCGAAAAGGAACAGCAGGTACCCGATTCTGCTGAAATTGTGAACGGTAGCTTTACGTTTAAAGGAATTGCGGTTCAACCTGAATTCGTGCTATTGGGTTATGATCAGCACGGGCAAAAAAGGTTTCCGCTGGGATTCTTTCTCGAAGGCGGAAAGATAACCATTAAAGGAACGGTGGATTCATTGTATAAAGCAGACATCACCGGTTCTGCCGCTCAGGAAGAGCTTAAGAAATTTAATGCATTACGTAAACCCATAGAAGAAAAACAAAAAGAGTTATATGAGGCGTACCAGGTAGCTTCAATGTCGGGAGATGCGCAGAAAGCAGGTGAAATTCAGCGGCAATATGAAGCGCTGGAAGGTGAAAGTAAAGCGCTGGTAGCAAAGTTCGTTAAAGAAAATCCTGCTTCTTATGTTTCCGCTTTTCAACTGGCGCAAACTTTTGCCTATGACGCGGTACCTGAAGAACTGGAACCCTTGTATAGCGGATTGGATGAAAAGATCAAAACCTCTCATTTTGGAAAGGCTGTTAAAAAAAGCTTAGATGCTGCCAAAGCCACGGCTATAGGAAGCGAGGCGCCGGACTTTATATTGAACGATGTTAACGGTAAGCCGGTTTCATTAGCCGCTTACAAAGGAAAGTATATCCTTTTGGATTTTTGGGCAAGCTGGTGCGGGCCCTGCCGCCAGGAAAACCCGGCCGTGGTAAAAGCATATAATACTTACAAATCAAAAGGGTTCGACATCCTGGGTGTTTCCTTAGATGAAAAAAAAGACAAATGGGAGCAGGCTATTAAGCAGGACAATCTTACCTGGACGCATGTGTCGGATCTAAAAGGATGGGAAAGTGATGTGGCTGCTTTATATGAGGTTAGGGCCATACCCATGAATTATTTATTAGATAAGGAAGGAAAGATCATTGCCAAAAGCCTGAGAGGGGAAGACCTGATCAAAAAGTTGGGTGAAATATTGAATTGATATCCCTTGTAATTTAAAGAAAAGGTCAAAGATGAAAAATACATCTCTGACCTTTTATAGCTTATTTATCTTTTTACTCTTTAGAGAATCTGAAGTCTGAGAAATAGTATGTGATATTTGAGCTGGCATCAAATGCAAGGCTCGGTTCTCCGCCTATATTTAATAAGAACACCCTGTTGTGTTTATCCAAAGCCTGTGACATATCAATCGTTATGTCAGTCCATTTCTGCAGATCAGCGTCGCTGATCCTAAAATCGTCCGGACTGGGCGCCCAGTATTCCTGTCCAAAGTTTGAGTTACCACCGAAAGCCCACATATTATTCATGATCCTGGGCCATAAGCGCTGGTAGGGTTCATAAGGGCTGGCAAAGCTGGATTTGGCGGGAGCGTATACTTTGAACTTTATATATTTGTATTCCTTTACATTAAATCTGTATTCCTTAGGTACGGCAATTACCATCGTTGCATTCTTTGCGGCAACTACAGCCTTTATCACATGCTGAAGGCCTGTGGCTGAAGGTGCATCAGTAGCAGGATATGTAATATCTGTTTTCCATTGTCCGTCTTGCACGAGCCCATCAACTGAAAATTGTACAAGATCAATAAGCATATCATCAGGTGTTTCTACCAGTTCTACTATGCCGCTGGTCACATAAGGAGCAAGTAATTCATCGAGCCCCATGGAGTGTGGTACATATTTTATTTTATCCAGCAGGCCAAGCTCCAGTAAATCTTTTAGGGCCTGCATATCGGAGGATGCAATGTCATTTACTTTTGACAGATAGGGAACATAGCTGCCGCCTCCAACTGTACTTGATGCGCCATTGTTGTTATAGGTTAGTGTTGGTAAGCTGAAGAGAGTGCCTCCGGTTAGATCGAGTTCCTTAAGGTTGGCAAAATAAAAGATGTCCTGCAGTGAATTCGTATGTACAGGGTAGGTAAGCTCCGTAAAGGCTGATACACCTGCCGATGTAAAATCAGTTACGCCATTCGCTTCCAGCACAGCACGTTCTGCCGGGGAAAAAGGTGTGTTTTCAGTAGGCATTATCAATTGGATAGGCACTTCCAGATCGAGCGTGTCTATGATTGGAGCACTATTAATTTTGGGGATCACTTTATAAGTAACATTTATTGTAACCTCCTGGGAAGGAGTGAGGTTTGCAACCACAAACCGTGGATTTTCGTCCCTGCTCCCTTTTCTTATTTCATCGTCCTTATCGGTGTATTCGTATGAAAGACTCTGGTAGTCCAGCAAGGTAGAGGATAAACCATTCGGCCATTCAATTACCGCGGCATTAGGAGAAGACATTATTTTAGGAGACGAAATAGCCAGCGACTTAAAATCTGTTTCAGTATAAGGTATCAGTGCAATTTCCTGAGGTACGGATTTATTATCGAACTCATCTATGGTGTAGATCCGGAACCTGTATAATTTGGGTTGTGTAAGTCCCGTGATGTTTACCCATGAAACCAGGGAATCCATGGTGATCTTTTGATCGTCATATTCGATAATGGTTTTCTTGGCTTTGCCCAGCTTTATATCGGCTGCGGGTATGCGGCCGGCTTTCATCAGTTCAATTTCCACACGTTCGTATCCTATAAAACCGATAATGGTATCATATTTGGCAGGGTATACCTGCTCATCTGCATACTGTTGTATATTATCGTACATTTTACTGCAGGAGCTTAGTACAAAGACGATAAAAACAAAGAAGGGTATCAATTTGTTTTGCATATTGGTATTACGCTTTTAATTCTTGTTTAAGGATTGCTTTTTTTACCATACAATGTGATCTCTGATAAGCAGTTGGCATCGTCGAGCGTATAGTTACCAGAAAATCCTTTTACGGCTTCATATCTGAACCACCTTGTTTTTTTGGTATATTTCGGGTCATCAGGATACATATAAGCCATATCACCGGCTTCACCATACTTCACAAATTCCAATTCGCTTAATCCTGCCGGCACCGGAATTTTGTGTTGGGTAATCTGTTCCCATTGATTGGTATCCTCATCTAGAATATAAATATTGTAAATACCAACATTCTCAGATCTGTAATATTGTCCTCTCGAGATATTGGCAATACCCCCGGAGTGGCGCTGAACTGTTACGATCCTGCTCAGATCGTAGTAGTCGCCTAAATCTATAATGAAGTTCCAGGGCATATTACCATCAGCATTCTTACCTGTGCGCCCCCTGCTGTTGGTATGCATAAAGTTTAAGTTATCTCCCCTGTCAATAATATCATCAATAACATATCTGTTTCTTCCTTCCAATCCGTCGCCAAAGCACATTGGCACGCCTGCTATAGTGTCGTTCGGGTTGGGTAATACCCAGTTTGTTTTGGTAATTTTAGAATCTTCATATAAGTTAATGCTTCCTTTATCAATATCGGCAGTTACGTTACCATATGTATCTTCTACCCGAACCTTTATATTTACGGGTTCGCTCGGGCTGAGGTATAAGTCATTAATAAATCTTCTGTCTGTAGCCAGGTTAGACGAGAATACAGTGCTGTAAGATTTTGATTCACCATTTTGTGTGAAGCTGAAATCAACATACACATTGATGTTTTGCTCTAGCTCATTTTCCCAATCTAAGATAAATGAACTAAAGCCGGGCTTTACAATAATAGATTCGGCTACGCGTGTAAATGCCGGTTGAAGCGGTTTAACGTCCACATCTGCAGGAGCCGAACGATTACCGGCTCTGTCAATAGCAAATACCTGTATGGTAGTTTCCGTAGTATCTGCCAATCCGTACACATCGAGAGAGTCGGAAAAGTAAGATACCGCAAAAGCGAAAGACCGGCCTTTTGAATTGGTATATAGGGCCTCAATGCTTAATAAGTCTTCATCGCCCGGCGCTGTAAAGTATAATCTTGCACCTCCGTATAAAGCCTTGTAGGTTATTTTAGATACCTGCCCCGGAGGTGTTTTGTCATTACTGTTGGGCGAAAACCGCTCTTTTTCCTTACATGCTGCTATTACCAGTATAATGGCAGTTAATAAGTAAAGATATTTTTTTGTACTCATATATTTGTTTAACATATTAACGATGAATGATTTTATTTACCAGCCTGGGTTCTGAACTAATTTACCATTAGTATTCATTTCGTTCAGATCAATTGGCCACAAACAATCCGTAATGGTAAACCTGCGCGACTGCTTCACTTCAAGATTAAAGAATGATTGTGCTGTAGTGCCGGTATGCGTCCATCCCCATACTGGTGAAGAAAAAGAAGATGGCGCCCTTTTATGCCTCAGCATATCCCAGAAATGGCTTCCTTCAAATGCCAGCTCAACGCTTCTCTCCTGTAAAATAATATCTCTCATACCTTCCTTTGTTTGGTGCTTATTTACTGTTCTGGCTAAGGATGCATCAGACCAAACCACTTCTACATTAGGTATACCTGCCCTTTGCCGAACTATGTTAATAGCATCATACACTTCGGCATTGGGAGCATCATAGTATTCGTTCAGCGCTTCGGCTTTCATGAGGTATAGGTCGGCCAGGCGCATCAATGGATAAGGGTATTTGATCGTTCTCTGCCATGCACCTGACTGTGATTCAGGATGTACGAATTTTTGAACGCCTATACCTGTGCATAAAAAGTCAGTAGAGTGTTGTGATGAGTTATATCCTCCGTCCTTTCCTGCAAACATCATGGTATTGATACGTACAGTATGACCTCTCCAATAACCGCCGGTAATGCCCAGGTTGGCATAAAAACGTGGTTCTCTGTTCAGGTAAAGATTTACTGTTTCTGCGCCAGGCTGCATATAGCCTCTCATGCTCTGGTATGCAGGATCGGCAGCGCCAGGGGTTGTAATGATGTTTAATCTTCCATTATAATCATAGGTAAGGTCTTCGTTGATGGGCAACCCGTTTTTAGAATAATATCTTTCAGCCATAGCATAAGTAGCCGCCATCCATTGCCAGGAATATTCAGCGGTATTAACAACGCCGTCTCCATAACCCTGCGGCAGGCGTATGTTTGAAGAGTGAGCCAATTCTCCCTGGCCATAATAGTTAAGGTTCGAATATCCCCAAACCACTTCTGTATTCCAGGGATCACAAATTACCATGCGCAAATCATACAGCTTTTTCATATTGGCGGTGTTTGCCTGGTAGTCTGCCCTGTCGTATAAGTAAGGTTCTTTATCGAAGGTATACAACTTTATACCATTGGCTGCACAAAGCGTGAGCGATTCATTAATGGCGTCAATTGCATCCTTCCATTTTTCCTTGTTATATTGTAAAGGAAAAAACGGCTCTCCGTCCGGGTCATTAAAATCACCAAAATATTCCTGGTTGCCATTATAAAAAGGGCTGGCACGATAGAATAGTACCCGTGCTTTTATGGCCTTAGCAGCTATCTGGTCAATCTGGCCTAATTCATTCTCCCCCGCACGTTCTGCTAAATCCGGTATAGCTTCATTCATCAGATCAATTACAAAATTGAAGCAGTCTTCTACCCCGGAACGTGGCAGGAACAGGTCGTCTTTTACAGACTCGGGGGTTACTACCTTATCAGGAATAACAATGGGTCCATATTGGCGAATAAGCAGGAATGCATAGTATGCTTTTAAAAACTTGACCTGTCCTTTCCAGTCTGCCTTTTCCTGATCAGACATGTCTCTTACATTGTCTATATTCTGAAGAAAAATATCTGCCTGTCTTATTCCCTGGTATAATGCTTTACCACCTTCTGTGCCAGACCACAATCCCAACTGGGGCGATGTTACAGACTGAAGTCCGCGCATGATACGCATAGCTCTTAAATCCCCGGTATTGTCATTCAGATCAAGTCTGCCTACCCATTCATCACCCAAAGTCCAGGTAGTGATATGTGTTTGATCATCCTGGGGAATATAAGAATATGCTGCGGCTAAAGCGTTCCAGGCATCTTTCTTCAGGTCAAAAATATTCTCGAGCTTTAATGTATTATCCGGTACCACATCAAGGTATTTTTTGCAGGAAGAAAATGCCACTGCAAACCCGATGATTATGATTAATATTTTTTTATATGTCATTTTAGTTATTCTTTAAATAATACTTATAACTTTTATTATCTGTAGTCAGTTACAGTGCTATCTGGATGCCTATATTGTATCTTTTGTTGGGAGGATATCCCAAACCGGTACGCCCCATTTCCGGATCCCACAGTTTAAACGAACTGAGCACAAACAGGTTAACTGTACTTACATAAATTCTCGTTCCCTGCTTCAGCCCCATGTTTTTTGCCCATTTAGGACTATAACCTGCTTCCAGGCTTTTAAGCCGGAGGAAAGAGCCGTCTCTTAGCCACCATGAAGATTGCCTCGTATTATTATCTAACGGCTCTGTTGATAATCTTGGCCAAAATGCATGTACATTAGGATTGGTTTCACTCCAGTAATCATTGGCTATTATGGCAAGCGCATTTCTTCTGCCGGCAAAAGGCGCTATGCCTTCATTACCCTCATCGCCCCCGCCAACACCGGCATTAATGAAGAAAGATACTCTTGCGTTACCCTGGAAAAAGAAGGAAAAATCAAAATCTCTGTATCCTGCCGATAACCCAAATCCATATTGTATTTCCGGAATAGTGGGGTATCCTGTTGGCACCATATCATTTGCATTAATTACCCCGTCTCCGTTGATGTCTTTATACTTGATATCACCAGCCATATATCTCCCAAAATCCTGTGCAGGAGAGTTTTCGATTTCTTTTTCATCAACAAACAACCTTTCCGCCACTAAGCCCCATTGCTGGTTGATGTTATGCCCTAATCTTTTTAAGTACGCATCGGGATAATCTTTTTCATCGAGCTCTACATATTTATTGGTAGCGTATGTAAAGTTCACCCTGCCGCTAAGCCATAAATCTTTGCTGAATGTATGCTGATAATCTGCAGACGCTTCAAATCCTTTTGATTTAACCCTGCCCACGTTTCCGCTGATTGCAGCTTCCAATCCGGCAGTTGCAGGAAAGTTTTCCCGAACCATATAAATATTTGAACGGGTGTCTGTATAAAAATCTGCCTGGATCTTCAGGGCTTCATCCAATAATCCTATATCTGTACCAAAATTCCATTTTTCTGAAATTTCCCAGGTAATATCGGCGTTGGCGTAACGGTTAATTCTGTAACCGTCATAAGCGTTCATAAAAGAAGAGCCCCAGCGGTAGGCTCTGCCGCCCATACTGATATCAGACAGGTAGAAGAACCTGCCGGCACGATCAGATATGGCATCATTACCTACCAGGCCCCAGGTAGCTCTTAACTTAAAGGAGCTCATTATTTCCGGGGATATTTTCCAGTAAGGCTCGTTGGAGATCATCCAGCCTACACCGAGCGATGGAAAGTAACCGTACCTCGAATTACCCGAGAACTTTTCAGAACCATTGTAACCAAATGCATGTTCAAAAAAATAACGGTTGTCAAAATCATAGGTTACCCTTCCTGAAATACCCATATTTCTCTCAGGGAGTGTTTCGTAAATGGATAAGCTGTTGCCGGCGGTCAATAATTTTTCCTGCATCATACCTACAGCCATTACGCCTACATTATGCCTGTCAAACCTTCTGTCCCAATTTAACCGGGCCTCGGTATAAAAATCTGCATTAGCATCACGGAGGGGTTCAACATTACCTAAATAAGCAGAACCGCTTGTTTGATTCAATGGAAACAGCTTGTATTCTCCTGTAATCTGGTTATATGATTCGAGATCGTAATAGAAAGGATCATAAGTACGCCTGCTTGAATATTTGCTCCAGGTAGTGGCCGACACTCTTCCCTGGAATTTCAAACCCTGAGTAATAAACTTCAAATCCTGCATGAGGGTAGCCTGCGCAGTAATGGTATTCTCATTCCTGTCTTCATAACCTCTTACCATTGCCGCATAAGGATTGGCTTTTAATACGCCACTCGCGTAAGTATTACCAAATAAAATATTTTGCGTATACAGGTTTGCAGAATCCGGTAAATATACGGCTGGAAAATCAACCGGGTTACTGTTCATAACCATTCCGAAAATGTTGGCTGCACTTTCGTACGGTCCATTATATCGTTCAAACCTGCCCTGTATACGGGTGTCAAGCGTAGTTGTTTTGGTTAATTTCATAATAACATTAGACCGTATAGAAAAGCGGTTAATATCAATATTATTATTGAAGTTATTCCTGTTGTCAACCTTTAATAATCCGGATTCCTTATCGTATCCCACGGATACATAATAAGTAGCCACCTGGCCCCCGCCGGAAAGATTAAGATTGGTTTTGGTATTGGTTACTGAATTTCTGAATAAGGTATTATACCAATTAACATTAGGGTATATCATTGGGTCCTCACCTTTTTCTGTTGCCTGAATTTTTTGTTCACTGTAATATGCGCCCAGTACCGGATCGCGGGAAATACGGGCATTGTTATATAAACGCATATAATCAACACCACCCAATGATTCAATTTTTCTGGTAGGTGTCGAAACATTCACGTCTATCTGGGCGTTAACAGCAACAGGGCCTTCTCTGCCAGATTTTGTATTAACCATGATGATTCCATTTGCACCTCTTGCACCATATAATACGGTAGCAGAAGCATCTTTTAATATGGAAAAGCTTTCAATATCATTTGGGTGTATCCTGGCGAGGTTATCAGTTGTTGATTCAAACCCGTCAATAAGTATTAACGGAGAAGTTTTATATCCAAATGTTGTAACCCCCCTGATGAAAAACAATGCGTTATCTGCACCGGGCTCACCCGTAGGGGTATAGGAAATAACACCCGGTATTCTTCCGGCAAAAGAACTTGTAAGATTTGTTACCGGCGTTTTTAAATCAGAAACTTTTACTGATTGAATAGCGCTTACCAGGCTTGATCTTTTTTGCTTGCCAAATGCTACTACGGTTACTTCTCCCAATTGACTATCATCTTCAGGCATAAATATCTCAATGATATTTCTCTGACTTACTACCTGTGTAACAGGCTTCTTCCCTACGTATGAAAAAACAAGAGAGTCTCCTGTATGCACGTCAATAGAGAACTCTCCATTGTCATTTGATTTGGTCGTTGTTTCTTTTCCTTTTACATTAATTGTTACCCCTGATAATGCCTCTCCGGTTGCAGCTTCTTTTACTACGCCGCTTATTTTCTTTGTTTGAGAAAAGCCGTATAAACAGCATAACAATAAAACCAAAAGTGAAATGAAATTTTGTGAAAATCTTTTCTGCATAAATTTGAATGATAAAAGTGAAAATACGCCTGGTTCGTTCAGTTATCAGCTAACTGGTATAAACCCGGCTCTATGTTGTTCTTACAATTCCAGGATACAACCTGAACTTAATTAACACGTTAAAGAATAGCTTCGAACTGGAACATATATTCCCTTTCAGGAGACGTTTATTCTTTTAAAAAGATGTGGTATGAAATGAATGTAAGATAAATTTAAACCTTGTACTGTTGGGTAGTGGTAATGTGGTTTCATACAGCTTAGTTTTGGTTGTTTGTTAATTCTTTGCCATAGTAAAGTTAGCGGTATGTTAAAATTCAAGTTGTCAATAAAAATCAAATAAAACGTTAATGAAACTTAAAGAGATATATTTTTTATGGTTAATAAACTTATTTTCAGTATTCTATTTATAAAGAAATGAGGTATTCTATACGAACGTACCAGATCATAGCTGCTATAAGTTTTGCCAGTCTGTCTGCAGTGCAGGTATTTCTTGTATTTAATACTTATGAATTGGAGAATCAGCAGTATTTTTTTTCGGAGAAGGCTGCTATTAATCAATATTACTCCGGGCTTATTACGAATGATAAAGTTTTCCCGGGAGGACAAAAGATCATTGATACCATATTAAACCGGAATATCCCACGTTTGGAATATTATTATACCGGCAATAACGATTCGTTTGATATAGAGAAGCAAAAGGTATGCGATAGCATATTTACCACCTTAAGAAAGCACGAATCAATTGCAGGCATACTGGCAAATTATAAGCGCGATCATCATATTAAAGACTCGCTTGAATACGCTTCCACAATAAGTTCTATTGAATTGCTTTCGAAAAGCGGAAATTATATTCCATTATACAGTAAAGATAAAAAATACCCTTACATACATGCCGAATATCAATTCCCTGAAGGAATAAGAATAGGCGGTAATTTAAAAAATCCCGGACCTCAAAATAAAGCTACCGGTTTAATAGTAAGCATGCCTGTACCGGGAACATACAGAATTGTTTTTTCACTGTATGTTGATACACCTCACCGTATTTTAACACTTTTAAGGAAGATGATGCCGGTGCTGGCACTGTCTCTTATATCCATCCTTACTACTGTTTTAATATTTTATATCACATTTAAGAACTGGCTGAAGCAAAAAAAACTTTCAGAAATGAAAACTGATTTTATCAATAGTATAACGCACGAGTTCAATACACCCATCGCCGCCATTACCGTGGCTAACCGGAGCTTGCAAAATGATAAGATCATTGATAAAAAGGAAAATATTTATACCCTTTCGGGAGTAATACAGCGGCAGACCGGCAGGTTGCAAAAGCTAATTGGCCAGGCGCTTGACCTCACTACACGCAATGGAATTTCCATACATAAAGAACAGTATGCTGTAAACAAACTGCTTGATGAAATATTACTGGACTATCGTTTGAAATTATCAGATAAAGAGATTAAGCTTACCTTGCGGAAAGCGGCAGGCGTGGATATCGTTTTTCTTGACCGGTTTTATTTTACCACTATGTTACTGAATATAATGGATAATGGAATAAAATATAACAGCCAGAAGGTAAAGGAGATTACGGTAACTACTTCTAATACTAAGAAAGGTATTCGGATCAGCATGAACGACAATGGAATTGGTATGACAGAAGAAGGGAAAAAGAATATTTTTAAAAAGTTTTACAGAAATAATGAAAATAGCCCTGAGCAGGCTGTGGGATTAGGATTAGGGCTTTATTATGTAAAACAGATCGCTGATGCGCATGGCTGGGATTTGTTTGTAGATAGTACACCGGGTAAAGGAACTCTATTTATTATTACTATTCCCGTTTAATATGAAGGAGCATATTTTATTTGTTGAAGACGAGATTGACCTGGGTAATGTGATAAAACAATACCTGGAAGTGATGGATTTTGAAGTAGATTGGTGTAAAAACGGCAGAGTGGCTCTTGAAAATTTCAGGAATCATTCTTCTGCATACGAAATTGTTATTATTGACATTGGTTTGCCGGAAATGGATGGTTTTGAACTGGCAGAAAATATTTTAAAAATTTTACCAGGCGCATCATTTCTTTTTTTGACGGCGAGGAATGAAAAGTCAGACAGGTTGCGTGGCTTGAAGATAGGTGCAGACGACTATATTACAAAGCCTTTTGATATTGATGAGCTTGTTTTACGGATAAGGAATATTATTAAAAGAAAGAAAATGGTTGTTTCTGCCACACCGGTCAACACTATTACGATCGGAGATGTATCTTATAGTAAGGATGCTTTACAACTGCACATTGACGGAAAGGATACCATTTTTCTTACGCATCGTGAGGCAGACCTGCTTGAGTATCTTTTATCACAATCTGGCAGGGTATTGAAACGCGAAGATATTTTAACGCAATTGTGGGGTGAAAACGATTATTTCTTAGGGAGGAGCCTTGATGTTTTTATTTCCAGGTTACGAAAGTACCTCTCTGCTTCAAAAACGCTCAGTATCAATAATGTATATGGTGTTGGGTTTGTGATGCGTATTAAGAAGCGATAATACCCTCCTCCATTCACCACGTATTGCATAAATTTTATTCAATACTTTTTGTTCTGCCACCAATAGCTGCAACTCTTTTTTTGCCATAACCTTTGTTTTGATGTTTATAAAAAACAATCCCCCTTTAACCGGAAGTCACCAATTGTGAGAGCCGATGAAAGGACTTTGCCCGTAAAACAAATGCCGCTGACTTCGATGTGTTTTAGAACGTTGCAGACAACAACATCCTGATCTCAGATTTTTTGTTTCCCTTTATTTCATCCTGCCCGCTGCCTATAGCGTCTTTTCCGCTATAAATAACCTGCCCCCATTTGATCCACACATTCATATAGGTATTGAGCTTATACCTGACGTTAATATAATACCGCGTTCCCTTATCATAAAATACGGGAACAGCGTAATAATACAGCACATCATTTTCATACGCATACAGCCTGGAGTTGTAACTGTCACTTTCAAAATACTGGAGACGTGCATTCATACTCAGGCGGCTTTGCGGAGGTTTATAAAAAACGTCAAAAAAAGCCAGGAAGCCTTTCTCCTCGTTTGCTTTCTCCGGCGTATACCACAACAGCTCAAACCGGTGCCTTACTGAAAATGTTTTACTAAGCCGGTGGCTGACCTGTGTGCGCCATGAACGGTTGAAAAAAGGAACTACTTCATTCATAACATTAGCTTCCGTTTTTTGATTAATGGATTTCCGGCGGCTCCTGTACCGGGTATACATATCCGTTAGTTTTGAAGGCTTGTAACTGATCTGAACAAAATAGTCTTTGCCATAGGAAGGGGCATCTGTGCGGTATTTTAGCCACGGAAAACGAAAAATATCAGCATACATATCTATATTCCACGCCGTCACCGGCTTCAGCGAAAGTCCTGCAAACACCCCCTGTTCATTGGAAACCGTGTTATTGGCTGTAAATGCATTACCGTAAAAGGACTGGTAAGCCCTTGCAATGCTGCGGTTCAGCAGGGAGATGCCGGCTTTAGGATGAACGCTCACCAATACCCCGTTGATGGATGCCATGTTTACATTATTATCAATAGCCGTTTCTCCGAAAGCATGCATGTTTTTAAAGGTGAAACCATAATCTATGCTATAATTGCTGTGATGCTTTCCCGTTAGGGCATACAGGTTGTAAGGCGCTGCTTCTTTTTGAATGGGCCGGTTAAAATGATATTGTATCATATTCAACCCGGTATACCAATTGCTTTTTTTAAACTTCAGTGTTGCTCCATATGCCAGTTGGTGTAAAGTTCCGTAGTCTGATCTTTCACTTTGTGTTCTGTGGTATCCCGAAGTATGAATAGACGATACAAAGTCTTCCTCTTCTGCCGGGCCTTTATTTAGTTTGGCGTCCAATTTCCTCAGAGAAAGAAAGGCTGCTCCCTGCCAGTTATTTTTTTCAACCTGAACGGCAGCGCCCCGGTGAAAATAAAATGCGCCTGAAGAATTATATGGCCGCAATACAGCAGATTGTCTTTTAATATGCATTACGGCGCCCCCTTTTCCAAAAGCAAGCCCCTGCCAGTGAATGAGCCCCTGTCCCATATTAATGGTATAATCGCCCAATGCAACTGCTTTAACTATACCCATATTTCCCGCAAAAAAGTGAAAAGAATAAAAATCAAAACCTGCGGTCTTATTAAATAAAGGTTCTCCGGCATCTTTCGAAAGTGTTAACCCGTACTGCAGAAGATTTTTGTACCGGTATTTATAGCGAAGCATCAATCTCGAAGGATCACCTGCATAAGCACTGCCTGAACTGTCTTTCTGCAGGTATCCTTTTGCTTTTTCAATACCCCGTGAATAGCGCAGCACTACAGAATGGTCTCCACCTTTAAACCGTTTTAACAGCTTGTCTTTTGTTAGGGCAGGCGATGTAACAGCAATATAAGGCAACAGCTTTTGAATAAGGGCTATATCCCAGCCGGGTACCGATTGTAATTCATAGATGCTGATCAGGTTACCCAGTAACCTCCTGTAATGGATGAACTGGTTCACCTGCAGGGCAGACAGCAACTGTAGTTCCGTAAGCCCGGCTGCGGTAGCGGTGTTGAGGTTGAGGCGGTTCTTTTTCAGGTATTCTAATTGCTGCCACCAGCTATCATCTGTGGTTTCCGCGTCTTCCGCCGCTTCTGTTATGGCTTCTAACTGCTGCTCCGTTTCAAAAGGCGGCTGCTCCTGGCTTTGTGCATACAGGGGAAACAGCAGCCACCATATGATGCTGCGCCTGTTCATTCTTTCGTGCTTTTGTTCCACTGGTACAACAGCAATAAGCCGGGCGATATGCCTAACTGCTGATGAAAACTAACGGAAATATCTATGCGCAGTTGCCGGTACAGGTAGCCCACGCCAAAGTAGCCCGATGATGTACCGGTAAAAATGCCCGCCCTTGCAAACAATTGCTCCAGTGGCTTATATTGAAAGCCTGCATGTACATTCACATCCCTGTCTTTTTCCTTTATTACTTCTAACTGCGTAAAAAATGAGGAAGACATTTCATACCCGATGCCGGCTTTGTATACCGAAGCGATCTTTTCACCGGCATGCTTCCCTAATGGGCTGCTCAAAGGATTATATACCGATACCCCGGTGCAAACCTGCCTGCTGATATGGATCACCGATCCAATTTCAAAGTTGATTGCCGAAGCGCTGAGGTAAGAAGGTATATGAAGATGATAATAGTTGAATTTTGCGCCTATGCCTATGTCTTCGCTTAATGCTAACGCATAGGCGATGCCGGTCTGGGATTCACTGTAATCTTTATAGCCGGAATAATCCGCCTGCAGCGCGAAGCCTCCGGAAGCTGTGGGTATGGTGGTAACAGCAGTATACAGGCTGGTTTCCGCCAGCATAAATCTGTTTTCACCATATATACCGGCATGGAAATTTTTTAGTGTTGACAGCGCCCCGATATTGGATATGATGGAAAATGCATCCCTGAAGTTTTTGCTGTATGCCCCTGAAGAAGGGTAGTATGATACTATGGGGCTGTGAATGGTTTGAGTGAAGCTACCGGTGGCCAGGCAAAGCCATAGCACGATAAGCAGGTTAGCGCTTTTCATTAGCTGGTGTTTGGAAAACAAAGTAATAAAAAAATATTGACCGGAAAAATATTTTCTGAACAGCGTGGCCCATGTATACAAAGGATAGAGCCCCCCGGATCCTACGTATTTCCCCGGAACCTGTAACTTGTAACCCGAAACAATCCGGCTGTCAAAACCTCAGGCTGTTAGCCACAGCAATTTGCAATTATAACCTAACTTTATTTATGCTATTGTTTACAGGAGTGCAATCACCGGTAAGAGCTGCGCGCATCGCCGTTAGTACTTTATTTTTTTCTGCAGGGTTCTGCTTTTCAAGCTGGGCTTCACGGATCCCTGCTATTCAGCAAAGGTTACAGCTCAACGAAGCCGGGCTGGGTATGGTATTGTTTTCATTGCCTGTGGGGCTGATGCTGAGCTTACCCGTATCGGGTTTTGTAGTGGCACGTTACGGAAGCAGGCGAACGGCTATTATTGCCTGCCTGCTTTATGCGCTGATATTACCATTTTTAGGCCTTGTTTCCTTTGTGTGGCAACTGGTTATTGTTTTGTTTCTTTTTGGCTTTGCCGGCAACCTGCTTAATATTTCCATGAATACCCAGGGCGTAAATGTTGAGGATGGATATGGCCGGTCAATTATGGCTTCTTTTCACGGGGTATGGAGCGTGGCGGGGTTTAGTGGAGCCGCTGCAGGCATGCTTATGCTGTTTCTTTCTGTTGCTCCTTTTCTTCATTTTTGCATTATCGCTGTTTTGGTATGGAGCATTGTTTTTGTTGTATATAAATACCTGCCGGCAAAAGATGTGCATTCGGGCAGCAACACTCCGGTGTTTGCGAAACCCGACAGCACTTTATTGAAATTAGGGTTGATCGCTTTTTGTTGCATGGTATGCGAAGGTACCATGTTCGACTGGAGCGGTATTTATTTCGCTAAAGAAGTGCATGCGCCTAAGTCATTTACTACTTTGGGTTATGTGGCGTTTATGACTACCATGGCAGGAGGGAGGTTTGCAGGCGACCGGCTGTCGGTAAAGCTGGGCAGGAAAAATATGATCAGGATAAGCGGCCTGCTGATCGCCACCGGGTTGATGCTGGCCGTGGTGTTGCCTTATATGGTACCTGCTACTATAGGCTTCCTGATTACAGGAATGGGTGTATCTTCCGTGGTGCCCTTGGTATACAGCGCTGCGGGGCGGTCGGGAAAAGTGGCTTCCGGCGTTGCGCTGGCGGCCGTTTCTACTATCGGCTACCTGGGATTTTTGTTTGGCCCGCCGGCCATCGGGTTAATAGCACAGGCATTTAGTTTGAGATGGTCCTTTACCCTGATCGCTTTTCTGGGATTAGGTACCACGCTATTGGCCGGGTTTTCTAAAATTGAAAAATAAAACAAACCTGCACCAATTTATATGCGCGGGTTTGTTTAACTGCTCCTCTTGTTTTTATAGCATCCGGCAGCATTTACTTACCGCATGGTTTCAAAAAAAGATACATTTCCATCGGGTGATATCTGTAATATAGTGGGTTCAGACTGGTCATTCTTTTTTAATGACACAAAATAGTTGATATTGCTTTCATAAGGTACCAGCGGGAATAGATCATTCAGGTTGTCTTCCTGGTCGTTATAAACGATTGTTCTTTCGATTGTATAATCTTTATACTGTTTTGCAATGGTTTTACGTGCAGATTCGGGCAAATTGCTGTAGGCAAAATCATGTGTAGTACCTGTGAGATTACCATCCCAGTCGTAAAAAGCGTGCATCAGCATGCCATTTTGCGTAAAGGTAGCTTCACTGTATTGCTGATCCCTGCTCCATTGCTCGTTTTTTATATTGGGAAAATCCGATTGAAAACCCTGCTTTGCCATAAAGGTTGCTTTGGGTTTACTTGTTTTGTGCGTGCCACCGGCAAATGAAGCGGTGGAGATAAGGGCAGCCATCAGCATTGTTAATCCTATCTTTTTCATAACTGTAGTTTTTAAAATAATGAAATATATTATACGCTTATACAGACTGTTGCTGATCGCTGTTGTTTATGCTGCTATTGTTAAGCAAATGTTTTTACAACACCCTCCAATGGGGCGTTAACCATTACCCAGCCTGTTGCTTACCGGTAATGTTGGTTTTTGATCAGAACATTCACGGAATGTGGTTGCGAAGATTGATGATAACTCACTTCTGTCTGTCCTGTATTTGTTGTCATTGTTTTTTGATAGCCGTACCTGCAAAAAAAATCCCCCTTTGCAAAAAGCAAAGGGGGATAAGTATGAAAAGCGGATCCTGTATATACAAACTGTTCTGTAAATTATTTACCGCCTTTGTTGTTTTTCTTTTCCGATTCGTATTTGGCGTATGCTTCGGCATTCAGCACATTTCCTGTAATTTTTAATTCAAGCGGGATATCTATGCCCTGTACTTTTACATATACAGTTCTATCGAAATCACCAGCCGCCGCGGCATTAAATCCTGCTTTAATAATATTGCTTTTTCCTTTGGTAACAGGCTGTTCCGGTTTGGTAGGTGTAGTGCAGCCACAGGAAGCCCACACGTTTTCTATCACCACGGGTTTATCGCTGATATTTTGAAAGGCGAAGTCGTAAGAAACAGGAACACCCTGTTTAATCTTTCCAAAGTCGTGTTTCTTTTCTTTAAAGCTAACGAGGTCTTCAGCTTTTTGTTTGCCTTCGGTTTGCTGTGCAACAGCCCAGGAAGTTATGGCAAAGGCTGCCATAGTAAATAACAGTTTCTTCATAT